>JAYWHB010000135.1:0-4748 GCA_043777915.1 Deinococcales bacterium | reverse complement strand
GGCTGGACTGCACAGCGTGTCTTTAGCGCCGTGCAGCAGTAGCATCGGCGGGTTTTTACCATCGGCAATCAGGGCGGGTTGGGTCTCCAGCCATTGCTCACGTGCGCCCATGGCTTTCTGGGCGCGTTCGTCGGTCTCGAGCCACTCAAGAAAATCGTAAGGTCCTGCCATGCCAACACTGGCTTTAATCACCTCGCGGGTTAAGCCTACTCGCTCGAGGTGTACTGGGGTAACACACAGCAGCGCAATCATGTGCGCCCCTGCCGAATGCCCAAGTAAGCCTAGGTTGCTCGAGGTCACACCATAAATGGGTAATTCACGCCGTAACCACTGCACTGCCAAGGCTAAATCCTGCATCATCTTTGGGAAAATACCTTCTGGGGCAAGGCGGTAATTGATGATTGCCACGCTAAACCCAGCCAAGCAGAGGTTTTCTGCTACAAATAAATACTCTTCTTTAGTGCCAGCATCCCAGTAGCCACCATGTACAAAAACCAGTGTACCAAGGGTATTTGGCACAACAAATAAATCCAAGCACTGCCGCTCGAGTAAGCCGTACTTGAGGTTTTCGTGCGACTCAAAGGCGTTGCGGTTGACACTGGCGTTGATGATTTCAAGCGGGGCTTTGCCAACCACTGAACCAATTTGACTCAGCACTGCGCTCGAGGCTCGAGATAAATGACCTAACCAATCTTCGGGCATAAAACAGTTTAACTGGTCAGAATGAGATAGCCAAGCACAGCCGAGACCAGCAATTGAAACAGACTCGAGTTTCGCAATTTAGGGTCGGTTCGGATGGTGTAATAGCGCAGCCCACCCTGAGCCAAAATCAGAATCACAATTGCCACCCGTGGCACAGCCACACCCAGCATTAAAGCAATTAAAAGCCCTGCCAGCACTGCAAGCATGGCAAAACGAAGAGCGGTTAGCGGCGGCATTTGGTACTTATTCACAAGCTTTAGTCTATAACGAGTTTTGAGGCAAGGTTTTTACTTTCGCCTTTTGCCCTTTGCCTTTCGCCTTCCTTACGCTTTCCTCTCCCACACGCCGCGCTTAATGGCTTGTTCCTCGAGTTGCCGCATCACCTCGCCGCCGTCGCGCCAGTGGAGGGCGTGGAGGTCGGCAACGCTACGTTTGAGGATTTTACCTGCCGCCTCGAGTAAGCGGTACTCGAGACTTTCGCCGCGTAAGTTAAAGAGCTTTGTGCCAATACTCAGCAGCCGTTCGACTTTGGCGTGGCTAAAAAGGTCTTCGTCGGGGACTGCGCCGTGGTCATATTCCTCGAGTCCGTCGTCTATGTCGGGAACGGAGGCTCGAGTTGGAATAGGAACTGGTTCTTCTTCTTCATAACGGGGTTTTCGGGCGTTGGTTGGGGCGTTCAGTTGCGAAGCGGGTTTCATTGGGATACTGGCGAGTTTGGGACGCACGGGTTCTTCAGGTTCGGGTTCTCGAGTCAGGATTTCTTCTCGAGGGCGACTTGGAGCAACAACAGCTTCGCTGGGGCGAGCTTGAGGTTTATCCACCACTCGGGTCTCGAGTAAACCATTGGATTCATCAAATTCTGGAGCGAATTGTGTGCCGTAACCAAGCATCCCAAGGGCGCGTCCGATTGAACCCGTTTCGGCTTTTTCTAAGTAATCTGGAAAATGGGTTTTGTCTTCGCGTTTGGTAGCAGAAGCGGTTTTAATCGCATTTCCAGTATCGTCCAGAACCGTGACTGTGGCTTGGACAATGGCATAAGTATCCTCGAGTTTAAGGATTTGGCTTTGGATTGTGTAACGTGGGGCTTCTTCGTTCAGCCAGATTAAACGAGCGGCGACAGGCAAGTAATCCTTGCCTTTAAGGTTCATTAAGTGTTGACGTGGGTCAAAGGACATGGACGTATTATATTCTGTTCTTGGCAGAATTTCTACTATCTTGGCTCGAGTGGGATGCTCAGGGCATCGGATGGTACAACTAAGCCCTCGACGTACTCAAGTAGTCCACGGGCAATCCCATAAGAAATACGGTCTAAGTAATTGGAATTCTTAAATTGGGCAGCTTCGATTGGGTGAGTCACAAAGCCCATTTCCACTAGAATAGCGGGGCATTCGGCGTTTCTAATCACATAATAATCGCCGACTTGCACCCCTCGATTAAAAGCGCTGGTTGCACCGAGCATCTGGGCTAAAACCCCTGCGGCGAGTCCTCGAGAGGCTTCGGTGCGATTGGTGGGTGGTAATAACAATGGTGTTGAAACATCTGCTACAGGATTACTGACTGGCTCGAGGGTTTGCCAAGTGCCAAAGCCGTTGCTGTTGGGTGTAATTGGGGTTTCGGGGGTGCTAGGAACAAGGGCAATGTTGGTTTGGGCAGCAATCGGTTCTAGCTCAGGGACTTGAGGCAGCACAGAAATACTTTCGGCTTGAGGCTCAGCCGCCGCCGAGACCAACCACGGTTTTTGGCGTTGGAAATCAAAATAATAGACTTCCATACCAAAAGTGGTGTTCCATAAGTTGCGCTCACGGGCATTAGCATGAATCGAGACAAAAGCGGTTTTGCCTTTAGTCATTTCAGTTCTGGCATTCAAATCGCTTCTTTTGTTGCTCGAGAAGACCCGATTATCGGTACGGGTCATTTCAACGCTAATTCCGCTCCCCTCAAGCCATTTTTTAACCCGAAATGCCACATCTAAATTGAGGTTTGATTCAAGTAAACCGTTACCTAAAGCACCGGGGTCGTTGCCACCATGTCCGGGGTCTAAGACAATCCTAAAATTCTGCCCTACGGCTTTTTGTAATTTTAAGGCAGCTACAGTCGGTAGTGGCGAAATATCCGAATATGCCCCACTGAAATCCAGCACCAAACGAAACCCCGTTTTGCCAACTGAAGGCTCTAAACGCTGCACCCGAAAACCACGCCGGCTCGAGACTCCTTGTGGGGTGATAATCATCGCAATTACATCACCGCCAGCATTGGCAAGACTGTAGGCACGAACCTCGGGTTTATTGACACTGACTGTCGCAGCAGAAACATTATTGCCAGACAACGTAACTTTTAGAATTGTGCCAAGCGCTTCGACCCGAAAAAGCCCATCTGTTGGAACATCAAAAACCAGCCTTGTATACCCTGCGTAACTTGCTACTCGAGGTTTCTCGAGGGTTGCCGCCAAAGAATTGTTAAACGCCACGCCAATCAAAACCAAGCAAAAAAAGCGCCACATGCTATAGAGTAACGCTTATTTTTTTGTTTGGATGAGATGGATTTCACAGTCTCACATGAGAAAAGTCTTAACCGCGCAAGAATCCACCGAGTTCACCATCTTCAAGCGGTGGTAAATCCTCTAAAGAAGGTAAGCCAAACTCGAGCAAGAATTTCTCGGTGGTGGCGTACAACATTGGTCTGCCAATCACTTCTTTGCGCCCGATAACCTTGACCAATTCGCGCTCTTGGAGCGTCTCGAGTGTGCTGGCAGCCCCTGCGCCGCGCATCAGTTCGACTTCGCCACGGGTAATCGGTTGCTTGTATGCCACAATTGCCAAGGTCTCGAGGGCTGCACTTGAAAGGGTCGGTAGCGGAGGAGGGGAGAGCAGAGGCTCGAGGGCGGGTACGACATCCCGAGCCACAATTAAACGGTAGCCACCCGCCACAGCTTCGATGTCAAAACCCAATGCCGATTCCCGAAAGCGTTTTCGGAGCATTTCGATTAAGCGATGTGCCGATTCGGTGGGTAAACCCAGCAGATGCCCAATCTCTTTGGGTTTGACGGGTCTGCCCACCGCTAAAAGTGCAGCCGATAACACCTCGAGCAGACGGGTTTCGATGGGCATGGCTGGTGATGTGTCTGAAGACTCGAGTTCAGTGTCCTCTAAAGACTCGAGTTGTGCGTTGATGCTCTCGAGTTCTGTGTCCTTATTCTCGAGAATGGGGTTTTCGGTCATGCGCTACATTCTGACATGGATTATACTGATTTATGAAAAAATGGTTGATTGCGCTTGTGCTGTCTTTAACTGGTCTTTCAAGTGCTGCCCCACGGGAAAGCCGAGTGCTGCTCGATTTGGCTGCCCCAGACTTTTTACTGACCTCACACCAAGGTAAAGCCGTCAAGCTCGAGGATTTTAAGGGCAGACCGATTGTCTTAAATTTCTGGGCTTCGTGGTGTGGTCCATGCCGAAGTGAATTTCCGGGTTTACACACCGTTTGGCTTCGCAATAAAGCCCAAGTCGAGTTTTTAGCGGTAGCGATTTCTGAACCTCGAGAAACCAGTCTTAAATTCATGCGCGATAGCAAGTACACCTTTACCGTCCTAACCGACCCAGACAGTCAAGGGAGTACCGAACCCACCAGAGAGGTGGCGAATCGTTATGGCATACAAGCCATTCCAACCACCTATTTTATAGATGCGTCTGGCATTGTGCGCCGAACCGTACTGGGCAGCATGAATACTTTGGATTTTAGAGATTACCTGCGTGAAATCGGTGTTCATGATTTGGGGCGTTGAACTTTTTTTACCGGACTTGCGTAACTAAAAATAGGTATCTCGAGAAAACCCAGACTCGAGAACAATTTTGGAGGATTTATGAAGAAAATGATGCTTGGTTTGGTGGCAATTTTAGGTGTTTCGGTAGCGCTGGCACAAAGCGACACGATGATGAAAAGCGCAGGGTATATTGCTTATACCAAAGAGGCATTTGATAAAGCCAGCACTCAAAAACGAGTCTTGTTTTTTGCTGCCAGTTGGTGTCCAAGCTGCCGTGCTGCCGATAAGA
>JAYWHB010000134.1:0-1683 GCA_043777915.1 Deinococcales bacterium | reverse complement strand
CCAGATGACGTACCAACTCGAGATTCCCGATGTCGCCAATCACAATTGGCACATTGACCGCCGCCAAGTTCTCGAGCCGCCCTGCGTAGGTCAGTTTATCCAGCACCACAATCTGTTCATAGCCACGCTCGAGCAGCAAGCGCACGAAGTTTGCGCCGATAAAACCACAACCACCCGTAATCAGTAAATTCATCCGCGATTCTCCTGCCATAAATCAGTGCCAAACAAATCCCAAGGTAAACGACCTTCATTGGGGTCTTGTAGATTAAATTGTTGATCCATACTGTATAACAGCGTAGCACCATCCAATCCAGCCTGATACCCATGCGCTACACCTGCTGGAATAAAAAGCTGCATCGGTTGCTCGGAAGATAAAATAACTCGGCGTTTAACCCGTGCGGTTGGGCTGTTTTCACGACAATCCACCAACCAAACCATCAATTGACCATCAATGACTGTCCAAATTTCATTTTGCGGCAATTTTGTATGGATATGAAAAGCATTGACACGGTCAGGAGCAGCTTTAGAAATACTGATTTGCCGAACCTCGAGTGGCGTTGGAATACCATCAACACCGTCTTTTGATAGACGCAGATATTCCATAAACCAGCCATTCTCAGAACGGTTTTTGCGAAGCGGATGCAGCCAAACCCCTTCAATACTAGGCGCAGATGGGTATGCTTCAAAGGTGAGTTGGCTTTGGAGTTCTGAAACAAGGGGAATCATAAATACCTCAAAATATCATGTAAAGTCCTAGTCTAGTAATGCCTTAAATCAAGATGACTCGAGTTGAGGGTCTAAAACTACACCCAGTCTATTTACTTTTGGCAAGGCGTTCTAAAACCAGCTTAGAAACGGCTCGCAGGGTCTCAAAAACCCCAACCCCAGAAGCGGCTGCCCCTTCATGACACTGAAACTGTGAATGGGGGTCAATCACGGCTCTAAGCATGTCCATTGGCATGGCATCTGGTAAATCGCGCTTATTAAACTGAATAACCATCGGAATTTCCTCGAGTGTCAAGCTATATTCTTGCAAGTTTTCACGCAGGTTTCGCATACTTTCGGCGTTGGCACGGAGACGATTTGGGGCGCTGTCCGCCACAAAAATAATTCCGTCCACACCACGTAAAATCAGTTTGCGACTGGCATTGTAAAAAACCTGCCCAGGAACAGTATACAAATGAAAACGGGTTTTGAAGCCCTGAACTGTGCCGAGGTCTATTGGTAAGAAATCAAAAAATAGGGTGCGCTCGTCTTCAGTAGCAAGCGAAACCATTTCGCCTTTGACCGTATCTGGAACTTGTTGATAAATCCACTTCAGATTGGTGGTTTTACCAGCTACCCCAGGTCCGTAGTAGACGATTTTACAATTGATTTCTCGAGCCGCAAAGTTAATCGTACTCACAGTGTCACCTTACAAGAATAGAGGTTAGTCATAATTTAATTGCTCTTAAAAAGATCGTCCAAGAGCGCCCCTGCACTCGAGGCGAAATCCGCGCCGAAAACCGCCATGTCCATGGCTGGCATTGGCTCGAGATTTTCTATGATTTCCGAAATGTCTTTAATTGCAGTTTTAGCATAGAGTTTGACCCGTCCGATTGGCGCAGTCTCATCAAAAATCACCACCAGCAAGGCTTCGGTTTGAATCTCTTCGACATACAAACCAATTCTTTCACCCTGATG
>JAYWHB010000133.1:0-1686 GCA_043777915.1 Deinococcales bacterium | reverse complement strand
GGCTTTTTCCCAATAATCTGGTGCGCTCATGCCGCACCTTTTTCGAGCAGCAGCGCTTCGAGGTCGGTTTCGGATAAGACTTTGACCCCAAGCTCCGTCGCTTTCTCGAGTTTAGAACCAGCGCTCTCCCCTGCCAGTAAATACGATGTTTTTTTGGTGACGCTGCCAGTGACCCTTGCCCCTGCTTGCTCGAGTCGGGCTTGGATTTCATCTCGGGATTTAGAAAGTGTTCCAGTAATTACAAAAGAAATTCCGCTCAGGGCTGTACCAATCGGTTTGGCATTGCTGCTCATGTTTACACCTGCTGATGCGAGTCGGGCAATCAGGTCTTGAACACGCGGCGAAGCCAGTCCAGCCAGTAAATTCTGGATAATTGTGCCGCCTAAGCCAGATATTCCAGTCAGTTGTGCCTCGGTGACAGCCAGAATCGCTGCCATATTTGGGAAACTGCGCTCGAGAATGGTGCTGACTTTATCGCCAATTAACGGCATTCCAAGCCCATAAATAACTCGAGCCAAACTCTGTTTTTTACTATTTTCTATTTGCTCCAAGAGTTTAACCGCGCTTTTATCGCCCATTCGCTCTAAAGCCGAAACTGCTTTTAACTCGAGGCTGTACAAATCGGCAATATCGCGCACCAAACCAGAATCGAGCAGTTGCTGTACCCGTTCATCGCCCAGCCCTTGAATATCCATTACATCACGGCTGGCAAAGTGCCTGATGCCTTCAAAAACCTTGGCTGGACACAAGTCATTTCCACAAAAATGATGTGCGCCTTCTCGAGTTAAGACAGAATTACACTTTGGACAATGGGTCGGAAAAACCCACGGCACAGCACTCGAGCCGCGAGCCTCAACCACAGCCCGCATGACTTCGGGAATCACCCCGCCAGCTTTACGAATTACCACAGTATCACCAATGTGTAAGCCCAAACCATCAATAAAATCTTGGTTGTGCAGTGTCGCCCTAGAAACCGTACTGCCCTCGAGTGAAACTGGCTCGAGTTCGGCTACTGGCGTGATTTTACCAGTCCGCCCAACTTGCACGGTAATCTCGAGTAGTTTGGTCAACACTTCCTCGGCTGGGAATTTATAAGCAATTGCCCAACGCGGCGCACGCCCTGTTGCCCCGAGTTCTTCTTGGAGGCGCAACTCTTCGATTTTTGCCACACTACCATCAGCATCAAACTCGAGGGTGGCTCGGGCTGCCGTCATTTTGGCATGGTAGGCTTCAATGCCAGCCACACCATCCACAACTGCGTAATCTGGCGAGATTGGCAAACCCAGCTCTTTGAATTTCTCGAGCAAACCGCTTTGCGTGGTCACGCCCAAATGACGCAAATCGCCACAAGCATAAAAATAGACCTTGAGGTTACGCGAAGCCGTGGTCGCCGTGTCCTTTTGGCGCAAACTGCCCGAGGCTGCGTTTCTAGGATTCTTAAATGGGGCAGCGCCTTTTGCCTCGAGTTCAGCGTTAATTCGTGCAAATTCGGCTCGAGACAAGAACACTTCGCCGCGCACTTCGAGGTCAACAGGTTCGGACAGGGTTTGCGGAATGCTCGGAATGGTTAGGATATTCTTGGTCATGTCCTCGCCAGTCTCACCGTCGCCTCGAGTGGCTGCCCATTGCAACTTGCCAGCAAGGTAGAGCAAGTTAATCCCCAACCCATCAATTTTGAGTTCGCAG
>JAYWHB010000132.1:0-1686 GCA_043777915.1 Deinococcales bacterium | reverse complement strand
TACTCGAGTTACCAAAAGATGTGCGCTTTATCATCACCCTCGATGCCGATACACAATTGCCACGCGGGGCAGCGAAGCGTTTGGTGGGAGCGATAGCGCATCCACTTAATCGTCCGCGTTTTGACTCGAGTAACCGTGTGGTTGAAGGCTACGCGGTGTTACAACCACGGATTACCTTGTCGCTGCCAAGCCAACACCAAGCCACAGTCTTTCAACAAGTCTTCTCGAGTCAAGCTGGTATGGATCCCTATGCCAGTGCAGTTTCGGATGTCTACCAAGATTTATTTAACGAGGGCAGTTACGCCGGCAAGGGAATCTACGACCTTGATGCCTTTGAAACCGCTTTGCAACAGCGTATCCCAAAAGCCTCGATGCTCAGTCATGATTTATTTGAAGGTTTATTTGCCAGAGCCGGGTTATTGAGCGATGTTGAACTGGTCGAAGAGTACCCTTCGCATTATGGTGTTCGTTCGGCAAGGCAGCACCGTTGGGTGCGTGGCGATTGGCAATTGTTACCTTGGATTTTTTCGACTCGAGCAAGAATTTCTTTAATTGGGCGTTGGAAAATGCTCGATAACTTACGGCGCAGTTTATCGCCAGTGGCACTGGTTTTATCTTTAGTCATGGGTTGGTTATGGCTCGAAAGTGCTTATGTGTGGACTGGTTTTGTGGCTTTGCTGGCGTTAGTGCCAATGTTATTGCCGTTTTTTACAGCTTTACTATCTTTTCGGGCTAAAATCTCATGGCGCAGTTATGGTTTGGCGTTGCTCGAGCAGATTTCTTTGGGGCTTGCCCAATTTGCCCTGACCATGACTTTTCTTGCCGACCAGTCCTTTACCATGTTGGATGCAATTTTTCGTACCCTTGGGCGATTATTTATCACCAAGCAGCGTCTGCTCGAGTGGCGAACGGCTGCCCAAGCCCAAGCGGGTGCGAACCTTGCCTTAAACAGTTTTTACAGGCAAATGCTGGCTGCACCGATTTTCGCTGGGCTGATAATTATTATGATGTGGCTGTTCCAACCCACTTCGCTGCCCTTGGCTTTAGCGTTTGGGCTACTCTGGGGGTTCTCGCCATTGGTGGCACGTTGGGCAAGCCTGTACCGCCCAAGACAGAATCTCAAGGTACTAACCGAAAGTCACAAACAAACCTTGCGTTTGATGGCACGGCGTACTTGGCGCTTCTTTGAGCGTTTTGTCGGTGTAGAAGATCACTTTTTGCCACCCGATAATTTTCAGGAAGTCCCTCAGCCTTTAATTGCTCACCGAACCTCGCCGACCAATATCGGCTTGGCGTTACTGTCCACAGTTTCGGCTCATGACTTTGCTTGGATTGGCAGACTTGAGATGGTTGAGCGTTGTGAAATGGCTTTTGATGCCATCGAACAACTGCAAACCCACCATGGGCATTTACTCAATTGGTACGATACCCAAACACTCCAACCACTCGAGCCACGTTATGTGTCCACGGTAGACAGTGGCAATTTGGCAGGGCATCTGATTGCATTTAAGGCAGCTTGCTTAGGGTTCAAACATCAAGCACTTTTTGGAACGGCAACCTTACTTGGGGTGTCTGATGCACTGCATTTGGCTCGAGTGGTGCTGCTGAAATTGCCACGTTCGCAAACCATCGGGCAATTGGGAACTGTTTTTGAGACACTCGAGCAGGCATTAAACGAACCGATGC
>JAYWHB010000131.1:0-13566 GCA_043777915.1 Deinococcales bacterium | reverse complement strand
AGCGCCGCCGATTTGCAATTTGCTGGCGACGCGATGATAGATGACCGCAACCATATTGTTTACGGTTGGCACAGCAAAACCGAACAGCGTTTTTCGGTACAGGCTTTAACCATTTCGGTCAAAAACAACCAAGTTCAAATCGACAGCGAACGCACCATCACCGCCGAGGGGCAAAAAGTCAACAACCATGAAATTTTGCGCCTTAGTGGGGCTGACCTCAATTTTGCTGGAACATTGGTGCTATCTGCCGAAGCCGATACGGGCTTACGGGCTGCCCTGACCGATTCCGAAGGCAACCAAGTCGAAGGACACGGCGATGTGATGCCGCAGCAATACTTGTGTCTCGAGCGCGGCAATGGTTTAGAGGTTTTAATCAAACCCTTTGATAAAAGCGCCGAAGGGCATCAGTTTATCGGGATGTTTGGCGACACCGATATTCACGACGACGGCAACATCGTTTTTGCTGCCGATTATCAGCATTTGGTCGAGAACGACGAACATGAGGCTCGGCATGGGGTTTTTCAAATGCGCCTTGGACAAGTGGCACGTTTACTCTTGACCAACGATTCGATGGTTGGCTCTGGCTCGAGTGCTGCCCGAATTGGTCGTTACGGCTTAATAGACCTGAACGATTCTGGCAATCTGGTGGTTCAAGCCCACACCTTTAGCGAACAAGAAGAACAAAGCTCGCCTGTCTTGTTGCAAGGCAATATGAATCGGATTAACCTCCAAGCCCCACTGTCTGGGCTGAGTTTACAAACCACGAACAACCTAGCCGTCCAAAGCCAAGGCTCGAGCATCCGCTTGGGGCGCATGGAAAATGGTCCTCGGGCTGGAGCAAAAGGGCGCTTTGCTTATGTCTTAAAGCAAGGCAAAAAACAGTCTTTGGTGCAAAATCAAAAAGTAATTACCAGCACAGGCGCAAGCAGCCCAACAGGTTCGGAGGTGCTTGGCGCACTGCCACCCGTGATGAGCGCCAACAGCCTGACCTATTTTGTGATGGGAACAAAGGATGGCGACGAACTTTGTGCTTACGATGGGCAGCGAATTTACAGTTTTCTCAAGAGCGGCGATTATTTACACAATGACAACCGCCCGATTGACAAAATTATTTTTGGTCTGACCACCCAACAAACCAACCGTGCTGGGGCGATGGCATTTGTGGTTTCTCACGCCGATAAAAGCGCCACCTTGGTGCTTGGTCTACCCGTTTAAGGAGCTTTATGCCAAAATTTATTTTTAACACATCCTCAAATGGTGACCTCAAAATCGGCGAAGGTTTGGCGCTGTTTGCCAACAACAAAAACGCTGTGAATTGGGGAATTGAGTACACCAAAGTCTTGGTGGATTACTTTGATGAAGGCTGGTGGCACGAGAATCGTTTCTACTTGCGTTTTAGTACCTATGCTGGTTTTTTGATGGGCTATGCGGTCAATTCTATTGTGAATGCAGACATCGAATACGATGCCAATAATGTGCCAACTAAAGGAACATTTTCTTTTGGTGGTACAAAACAAGGTAAAGATGGTTTTGCGGCTGGAATCAAAGCGGGTATCGGCGCATCTTTAGGCTTTAACTTTTATGTGGATATTCCAGTGATACCGACAGTCAGTGTTGAAGGTTCGGTCAATTTGGACTTGCTTGGCTTTTTATTATCCTTGGCATTTGACCAATTCGGCTCTGGGGCATCCAAGGGTCGGGCAGGTGGTGACGGCGGCTTAAACCTTTTTGATGAAAGCCTTGGAGGACTAAGCGGCAAAGGCTCGAGCCAAGGCTTTATTGGCATTACCTTAAAGCTCAATTTGCTGAATTTTATTACTGGGTTTGCTGGCTTTAACAAGACACTCAAAAAATGCTGGAGTTCGGTTGCGGCTGGGGTACTGGTTCGAGTAGGCACAAACATCACTTTTCAGCCAACCAGTTTTTGGTATCAAAAACACGCTTTTTACTTTCCAGCCTCAATGAGCGATACAGTGGTTGTGCAAGGAAAAGACATTGTGTTGGCTTCTGGTGGCAGCACTGCTCCAACTACTTTGTATGTTCAACACAATTTTTCTTTCACGGTTCATCTCGGTGTTTACTTAGACATCACGATTGTCAAATTTGTCAGCATTGGGGTTGAACTGACCTACGATATACTTGGCTGGCTGAACTTGAAAGTTGGTGGATTCCGCAATAGAATTCGTTCGGGTGGTACAATTGCCAGCGCTCCAAGCGGTCAAAAACCACGTGTTGTCTTCCATAAATCATGAGCCAAGACCCCGAAACCCCACCAGAACTTCATATTCACAGCCCTGAAGACCTGTTTAGGTACTTGCTCGAGGGGACATTACTCGAGCAAGTAGCACTGCTCGAGGCAATTGCCACCGACCCTGAATCGGCGCTGTCTTACGCGGTAGACCAAGACGGGCGTGATTTAACTCAAATTTTACTCGGTCTCGAGCAGAATAATTCATCCTTGCGGGTTGCTACCCTCCAAGCCCTGAGCGCACTGCCAAACGAAGACAGAATTATGGAGGCATTTAGGCAGCGCTGGATAAACAGTCAGCAAAATAATGTCTGGTTTGTACTGCTCGAGAAGCTGCGTTTTGAGGGTTGGACGCAGTTGATGCAAGTAACCCTGCATCAAAACCAGAACCTCAATCAAGCGGTTTTTGTGGCAGATACCTTTGTTGGGCATCCAGATTGTTCGGCTCAAGACCGTGTGCGGATTGCTGCCCTGACCGAAACGGATTTTAACGAGAACATCACTGCGGAAAATATGGCTTTTTGGCTCGAGCAATTACAGCACACACTGGCATACCGAGCTTATCAAAAACTCGAATTTCAAGGGCAAAACGCTTATGAATTGTTGCGATTACACTGCGAAACACTGGATTCAGAAAGCCAACTCTGGTTACTCAATTGGGGTTGGCAGGTGTTCGAGGATAGAACCATTGTTCAGTGGGCATTAACACAAAGCGCTGCATTGCAAAAAGAAGCCCTCGAGTTATTGTTAGAACAACCCGCCCCAGACCTCGAGCCAGAAATTCAAGCCTTGGTGAATGACCCCGAAATGCGTTTATTGGCAATTCAAGCTGGGGCAAAACTGAACTGGGAAAATTGGCAACTCGAGCCAGACGAGCAGGTGCAACTCGCCATGATTGCACGGCTCGAGAACCCAAAAGCTCTGCTCGAGCTTTTTCTGCACGACGATTGGCGCTACCGCGCCCAAGCAGCCAATGCACTGATTGCTTTGGGTAATAATAATCTGCCGCAAACCACCCTCGAGCCGTATTTACAACACCCACGCGAAGAGGTACGGGCAGCCGCCGCACGGGTACTGCTCGAGACATAGGGGTCTTAATTTTTTGAGCTGTGCCGCATTAAAAACGCCCCCTTGATTTTGGGGCATAAGCCAACACTGAGGTAATTGTTTACTGGCTGTTGGAAATAGTGAGTTCCAATTCCTCGAGTGTTCCTGTGTTACCTGCGATCCCATCATTAACTTGTATAATCCAGCTGCCAGAAACAGCAGACCCATTGAAACCAGATAATGGATTTTGGGGCTGTACGCTTCCAATGCAAGTCGTGTCTGAGGAATTGTAACAAGCCGTAGATACTGTGGAACTTGCAGCATCGTCAAAAGTGACATTAATATTGTCACCGTCACTAGGAGTATTTGGTGCTGAAAATAATAATATTCTTGTGTTGCTTGGCGAAGTTAGCCTGATTTGGATGTCGCCACGAGAAGTGTGGTTAATTTTGCTACGCAGTGTGACTTTTGATACTATTCCAGTCAAGCTAGGAACGGTAAAACCACGGGAGATATGAGGAGCGCTGAGATAGTTGCTAATAGTACCATAACCATCTCGAATAGGCTCACTTTCTAACAATTGATACTTCAAAGTTGGGTATAACATCGAAACTGGTGCGCTCGAATCCCCAGCTATCCGCACAGCAGCCACAGTTAATTTTGGTGTAGCCACCGAAGTTGAAGTCCCAAATACCCGAACTTGTGTGCCAAGCCCAACACCACTGGCTCGAGCGGCTGCCTCTGTGCCGAGAATTGGTTCTTCTAGGCTCTGTACCACATGGGCATCGTCGTTTTCGGCAACAATAAAAGTCAGGCTAAACCGCGAACCCGTAGCCACATCGGCACTGACTGGAATTTTCATGCTCAGGGAAACCCGCCCTGTCGCTCCAGCCGCTAAACTCCGCAAATGCGTCGAACCACTTTGGCGCACCACAAAACCATACTCGAGTGCGTACTCGGCATTGCCCATCAGACTAGCTGCTCGAGAATCGGTGGTAAACACATTGGCTTCGCTGGTGGTGTAGACTTGCAAATCTGAATTAAATTCGCTGACCGCCACCGAGCCATTTGTGCCTTGGGCTGGAAATACATTTTTAACATTGGTGCTGCTGGGTGTTCCACCAAAGGCATTGATGCTTTTTAAGGCACTCGAGTTTGAATTGCCAGACTTGGCATAAGCCACTAAACTCAGGTTATTGACCGTGCCAAGGGTTTTATTTTTAATCAAATAAACTGCTGTTAAAGTCCGCACCGTACCTTCGTCTCGAGTTACAAAACTATCAAAGGTTGCTTCGATGTTGGCATCTGGCTTTGGCGTAAAAGCGCGGGTACTGAGTTTGGAATTGCTAAAAATAGGGTTGTCGGTGCTGCCAAACTGCATCTCGAGTGTGCCAAGAACTTTTTGGCTGACTGGTTGGACGGCTTGTTGTTGGCAGGCTAATATTAAAACTGCCAATGTAGGAATCAAAAAAAACTGTTTCATTATTGCTCCGTTGGTGCATCCATAAAATCGCCAAATGGGTCGCTCAAACTGCTTGTGCCTACGGGTAAACTGATTCCTGTAGCCAAAACCCAAATCGGCTGAATCTCGAGGTTTGGTGTAGTGTATTGTTTTTTTGTGGTTTCTGCAAACATTATCAGTGATCTCTAATGGGTAGACTAACAGGGCAGCGTCACACGATCGTGAGATGGAAATTCTCGAGGTATGATTCCCTACAACTCTCGAGGTTCACATCTGAACCTACGGTATCTTCTACAACGTGCGCGTTTTTCTGATTGGTGTGGTTGTCGTCTTTGGGTCTTTGGGTTTGTCGCAGACGAACTTGCCACCAATTGCGCCCAATCCTGTAGCCCCAAAACCGACTGTTCCAGCCGCACCGATAATCCCGACTGTTCGGCTCGAGGATTCTAAAACGATTCAAAGCATCCGCGCCAGAGGGCGTTTAATTGTCGCACTTGACCCACAATTTGCACCTTTTGCGCTGCGTGACGACAAAGGCAAAATTGTCGGTTTTGATGTGGATTTAGCCAAAGCCATCGCTGCCCAAATTGGTGTGCCGCTCGAGGCGCAAACCACAGTTTTTAATGGATTACTCAACGCCGTAAAAGTTGGTCGGGCAGATTTAGCGGGTAGTGGTTTGACTCCAAGCTCGAGAAAAGACGTGCAATACAGCCAAGTGTTTTTTGATAATGCCCAAATTTTTGCGGTGCGGAGCGGTAATCCGACCAAGTTTATATTTCAAACCGCCAATAAAGAAACTTCTGATTTAACTGGTAAGCAAATCGGGGTTCGCGCCAATACAATTGGTTTTTTAGCGGCTTTTCGTGTCCTTGTGCCGTTGGGTGCAAAAATAAAGGTCTATGAAACCAATCAAAAAGCCATTGCCGAATTACAGAGCGGTAAAATCGAGAGCCTGATTTTGGATGCCCCAAGTTTTGAGGCTTATCGTGGACGCAGAACACCAATAGACCGAATCGCGGGAACGCTGGTACAAGAACAATATGTTTTTGCCTTGCCTAAGAACTCGGATATGTTGCCATTCTTAAATCAAGCGATTGTCTCTTGGAAACAAAATGGGGCATATTACAAATCCTTAGAAAAATGGATACTGGACAGATGAGCCTACTGGTGCATTGGACAGATAAAAAAACGCCCTTTGTGGGCGTTTTTTTAACCAACAAATTTTTTAGAGCTTGCCTTTGAGGGTGCTGGAAGCCTTAAACTTCAAGCGTTTGCCACTTGGGATTTTAATCTTGTCTTTGGTACCTGGTTTAACACCAGTGCGAGCTTTGGTCTTGACGACACTGAATGTACCGAGTCCGGGTAGCGTTACGCTATGCCCTTTCTTTGAACCCGCCAAGACTGCACCAATCATTGCGTCTACGGCTGCTCCTGCGGCTTTGCGGGTCACGCCAGCTTTGGCTGCGACTTCTTGAACCAGATGTGCTTTGCCCATACGATCTGCCATGTGTATTACCTCCGTGCATTACTTTGCTACGGGAATAGCTAATTTGTCAAGGGGGGGTAGGAGGGTTCTGACTTGTGTCAGACGCAAATGCACTTCGCGCAAAACCGAATACTCTGCCAGTGACAACACGACTCGAGCAGTGCTTCTCGAGAAGACTGTCACAAACGTGATGAATCAATGCACTGAAGACCAGAGTAGCACATCAGTCCGTGCTGTGCGAAAATATGGCTTTTTGAACTGTTGTTGACGACTTCGTGTAGACTATACCATATGGTCTTGAGCGCCCAAATCCAAAATCTTGAACACCTCGAGCAGAAGTTGCTCGAGGCTAAAACCAAACGAAAACCTTTGCAGCTAAGCCAAGACACCAACGCCTACAGGTTGGTCAATGGTAACGGTGATGCCATTGAGGGACTGACCATAGACCGGTTTGCTGATGTACTGGTGGTATCACTGTACCAAGACATCAGCCAAGATCAAGAAGAAGCACTGCTCGAGACGATTGCCAAAGTTTTTAAGCCGCAAAGTATTTACCTTAAACGCCGTCCTAAAGAAGCAAGGGTGGTCTCCAACACCCACCGCCCAGACCTTGCGCCACAAATGGCTGCATGGGGATTAGAGACCCCAGAAACCACGGTTCTCGAGCGCGGCGTAAAGTACCAAATTCGCCCAAGTGGAGATTTATCGGTTGGAATTTTTTTAGACATGCGCGAGACCCGAACTTGGCTAGGTCAAAATATCGGTAAAAGCCGTGTGCTGAATTGCTTTTCTTATACTTGCGGTTTTGGTCTGGTGGCAAGTCTGGCTGGCTCGAGCCGCGTGGTCAATCTGGACTTATCGCGTAAAGTATTGGATTGGGGACAAGAAAATTACCGCTTAAACAACCTTGAACCGCAAGATATGGACTTTATCAGTGGCGACACCTTTGAATGGTTCAAACGCTTTGCCAGACGCGGCGACACCTTTGAGGCAATCATCCTCGACCCACCGAGTTTTGCCACTTCCAAGCACTCGAGATTTTCTGCTGCCAACAATTACGATGACCTTGTTTATCAAGCGGTGCAACTGCTCGAGCCACATGGTTTGCTGCTGGCATGTTGTAACCACGCCAAGCTCAGTCGCTTACAATTCAAACAAGCCATAACTCGAGGACTCGACCAAGCCAAACGAGGGTATAATCTCTTAAAATCACTTGGACAGTCTGGCATAGATTACCCTGTACCAGAAATCGAAGAAGCCCCATTAAAGGTATTTGCCTTGGAGGTCATATGAATTCGCAAGCCCCAATAACCAATAAATTCGAGATTCGTCATGGTAGTTCAGTCAGTGTCTGCAACGCCCCCGATGAAATCCTGAGCCGAATTAAGCTCATCCCAGAAATTTTTGTCGAAACCCACTTGGATGGTTTATTTGACGTGGTGATTCTATTTTTAACCAACCGTGAACACGTCGAAGGATACTTCCCAAGGGCTGCTAAATCTTTACGCCAAAAAGGGTTTATCTGGACGCTTTTTCCCAATGCCACCAAAACCAATGACGAACTCGATTACGACAGGGGTTGGAGCATTGCCACCCGTCTCGAGTTTAAGCAAGCTCAACGTATGAACCTGACCCCAGAATGGGAAGCAATTCGTTGGACAGCCCCCGAAAAGAAATTTGGAAGGGTTTAAGGGCAGGCAAAAGGCAAAAGGCGAAGGGCGAAAGTTGATTCTCGAGAATAATCTGGTCGTTTCGCTCGAGACAGAATATCTTGTAGACTGAAGGCATGACCCAAGATGATTTGTTTACCCAAACCGTAGGGGCGAGGCATGCCTCGCCCGATTTGCCCGAGCCTTTGCTCACCTCGCCTGAGCCAGAATCTGCGCCTTTCTCAAGCCAAGAAGAACCTACCCCTGTCTCGAGCGAACCAGACGAACACGGCATTCCGCCACAAGCCCATGACCCACTTCCGCCAGCCCCTCGAATGAGTGGCGGCATAAAACCCAAACGGGTGATTATTGTAGATGGTCATGCTCTGGCGTACCGAAGCTATTTTGGTCTAGCTCGAGGGTCTGAGAGGCTGCAAAACTCCAAAGGCGAACCAACCCATGCGATTTATGGGTTCATCAAGACGATTTTGAAGCATCTCCGCGAAGGCTTAAAGAAGAACGAAGGGGCGGTGATTGTGGTCTTTGACCCGCCCGTCAAAACCTTTCGCCATGAGATGTTTAGCGAATACAAAGCCGGTCGTGCCGAGACCCCCGAAGACCTGCCAAAGCAAATTCAGCGCATCAAAGAAATTGTCGATGCGATGTGTTTAACGCGGCTCGAGTTAGCGGGTTACGAAGCCGATGATGTGATTGGCACGATTGCTAAACGTGCCGAGTCTGAGGGCATAGATGCCTATATCCTGACCTCTGACCGTGATGCCTACCAGCTTTTAACCGATAAGGTACGGGTGATTGGCTCGGATGACAGCCTGATTACCCCTGAAATGGTCAAAGCCAAGTATGGTGTGACGGTCGAACAATGGACGGATTACCGAGCGCTGACAGGCGACAGCTCTGATAACATTCCGGGCGCAAAAGGCATTGGACCAAAAGGCGCAGTCAAACTGCTCGAGGTCAACGGCACTTTGCAACACATCTTGGATAATCTCGAGACCGCCGAACCCAAAAAAGAAGTCCAAAAAGTCAAAGATAGCCATATGAATGTAGTGCTGAGCATGGAACTCTCGAGGATTATTACCGATTTACCGCTTCAAATGGATTTAACGGCTGCCAATCAATTTTTGCCAGATACCGAACGTTTATTGCCGCTCTTGCGTGACCTTGAAATGAACAGTGTGCTAAAAGAAATCCAAACCCTGTTCGAGTCTCGAGGTACAAGCGTTCCAGCCGCGCCCGAAGTCAAACTGCGCCAAATTAACCTGCTCGAGTGGACAAGTCCGCCGCAGGAAGCAGTCTGGGCGTTTACCTTGGGCAACCCCAACGACCCTGTTGGCTCAAGTCTGGTGCAGTTGGCGTATGCCACAGAAAACGGCTCGAGTCTTGCGCCGCAAGGTTACGTGCCAAGCGGCGAGGTTAGCGCGGCTGATGCTAAAGCCCTGGCAATCGCCACCCAAACCCAACCGGGCGACGACCCGCTTTTGATGGCGTATGTGCTTGACCCAAACAACAACAATGCCCAAGCGATTTGTAATCGTTATCTGCAAGAAGATTGGAGCAAAGACACCGCCACCCAAGCCGCCCAAAGCCGTGCGCTACTCGAGAAAATTAGAGCCGAACTTGCCCCAGACTTAGAAAAACTCTACACCGAACTCGAGAAACCTGTTTCAAAAGTCTTGGCGCGGATGGAAGCCACTGGAATCTGTATAGATGCGCCGTTTTTTGCTGCCCTCTCGAGCCAATTTTTAAGTAAAATGCAGCAGATAGAGGGTGTCATTCATGACCTCGCGGGTGAAGTCTTTAATGTTAATTCTCGAGACCAACTCGAGACGATTCTGTACGACAAACTGAACCTTGCCTCTGGTAAAAAAACCAAACTGACCGGTAAACGCAGCACCGCTGTTTCTGCTCTCGAGCCACTGATTGAAGAACACCCGATTGTGGCGCAGATTCTCGAGTACCGTGAAATCAACAAATTGCGCGGCACGTACCTCGAGCCACTGCCAAATATGGTCAATCCCAAGACTGGGCGTTTACACACGGTTTTTAATCAACTTGGCACAGCCACAGGGCGGGTCAGCAGCATCAATCCGAACTTGCAAAACATTCCGATTCGTACCGAAATGGGGCGTGAAATCCGCAAGGGTTTTGTTGCTACACAAGGTTACAAGCTGATTAGCGCCGATTATTCACAAATCGAATTGCGAATTCTGGCGCACATCACCCAAGAAGAAAATTTAATCGAAGGGTTCAGAAATAACGAAGACATTCACCGCCGCACAGCTGCCGCGATTCTAAACATTCCACTCGAGACTGTGAGTACCGACCAACGACGTGGCGCGAAAGCCATCAATTACGGCATTTTGTACGGCATGGGCGCACACCGACTCTCGAGGGACGAAGGGATTAGTCACAGCCAAGCCAAAGCCTTTATTGAAGGCTACTTTGCAGCTTACCCCGGCATCAAGGATTATCTCGAGACCACCAAAGCCCATTGTCACGAACATGGCTACGTCCAAGATTTATTTGGTAGAAGAAGATATATCCCCGAAATCAGTTCCAAAGCCTTTAATGTCCGCGAAGCTGCCGAACGCGCCGCGGTTAACATGCCGATTCAAGGCACATCGGCGGGAATTATCAAACGCGCCATGATTGACCTCGAGCCGTTGCTTTTGCCGTACAACGCAAGGTTACTGCTGCAAGTTCACGATGAACTTGTTTTAGAAAGTCCGATTGAACACGTAGAAGTCGTCTCGAGTCTGGTACAGCGCGTCATGGAAGAAGCGTTTTTGCTGTCTGTGCCGCTTGGTGTCGGTATTGGCAACGGCGATACATGGTTTGATGCACATTAGTGCAGCCGTTATAATACCTTGTGATTCCTTTCCTTCAAGAAATTCTGCGCTTAGAAAGCCGCACGTATGCCGAAGCTGCATTGGCGGCTCGAGTGGTACAAGAAATGCAGGTGCAAAATTTTGATGCCGCTTGGATTGACCAAACAGGCAATGCCCTTGGTTTGGTGCGTGGGCGTGAGCGTGGCGCGGCAACCATGCTTTTAACCCATTTGGATCATATTGATGTTGGGGACACTACCCTTTGGCAGCATCCGCCTTTTGCTGGGGTTCTGGAAGATGGTGTAATTCATGGGCGTGGCGCAGTGGATATTAAAGGTCCATTGGCGGCTCAACTTTTTACATTGGCTGGATTACTCAAAACTGGTTTGCGCCCTAAACACGATGTGATTTTGGCTGTACCTGTCGAAGAAGAAGTTGGTGGGCGTGGTATGGCAGAATTGGTTTCTAAACTGCCACTCGAGACTCCGCTTGGTTTGCTCAAAGTTGGCTCATGCGTAGTCGGTGAACCCAGTGGCAATAAAATCATGCTCGGACATCGTGGGGTTTGTCGTTGCACAGTGCGTTTTCATGGTCGGGCGCACCATGCCAGCCTTGGCTTACACACAGAAAATCCGCATTTTGCGTATGCTGTTTTTCTTGAACGCTTGCAACTTCTCGAGTTACCACAGCATCCGATTCTTGGAGTCTCGACTATTTCACCAACCACGATTCATGCCGACACCAGCAGCAATAACCTTACACCAAATACCATTACTGTAACGCTTGATTGGCGCACCACAACTGAGGTTGGCGCGGATGTACGCCGAATTCTCGAGTCTTTACTGACTGGTTTACCCGCCAGTTTTGTTTCCTATGATGATTGGACAAGTGGCACAGATGGGGTCAAGAATCCGGGTTTTATCACCGAGCCAAATCATCCGCTCGTCACAGCTTTGCAGCGTGTCAGGGATGATCTTCTTGGTGAATCTAAGTCTGGAATTTGGCAATTTGCCACCGATGGACGTTGGGCGCATAAAATGGGCATTGCTTGTGTTGGCTTTGGACCAGGCGAAGAAAACTTGGCACATACGACTTTAGAGCAAATCACGGTGCAGCAACTCGAGGATCATGTTCAGGTGCTACAAAAATTCTTACTCGAGTTTTAATCATCGCCAAATAAGCCCAAAAACCCATGCGTTGCGACTCGAGTAACTGATTTCAAAACCCAGACTAAAAACAGTGTTGTAATTCAAAACCCCATCAAGAGCAATTTGCAATCCAGCACTGGTTTCTTTGCTCGAGACTAAAACAAAGACTTGCGGTGTCAAGCGTTCAAAACTAAGAACTCCATCGCCGATTCGCCATTTGGTTGTCCATGAAGAGCGGAGACCCAATTGCGCCAAAAGCAAAGGCGGGCTGCCATATGTGCCAGAAGCCAGCAGAGTGGTCTCAAGAATTGCTCCAGCCACCGTGTCGGCAAGGTTCAATCCTAGGCTGTACTGCACATTGGTGTTGATTCGACTCGAGACTTGCCAATTTTGTAGCACATACCCCCATGCGTCACTCGAGCCAGCCCCAAAACCAAGGTCAAACCAGCCAATCAAAACACCATTTTCAAAGGTGATAAATGGCGAGAAAATCAGGTTGATTGGCTCAGCAAAAACTTCGCCTGTACCGTACCAAGTGGCGCGAACCACAAGGCGATAACCACGAGCTTCTGTAAAGTTGCCATTGGCGGTCAGTTGCCAGCCTTGAACTGGTGCAAAACGCAGCGAAAAATCTGTGCCAATCCCGTTTGTGCCAAAAAAATCGTAACCCACGGCGATGCGGTAGGTTAGAACGCCATTAGTACCTAAAGCCTCCAAGCCCAAACCACTCGAGAAGGCAATGCCAAAGTCTGACAGTAAAGTTGGGGCAATCGGCGTGCTGGGTCGTGGCATGGGTGGCTCGGACATCTCGAGCGGAACGGTAATGCCCCTCTGAATCTGCATTGAACGTGTTTCTGAGCCTAGCCCAGCAAAACTCGAGAATGAGATTGTGCCATTTGGTAGTAAACTTGGATAAAACGCCCCACCAAGAGCCGCCGTGATTTGTTGGCTTGTATGCTCGCCAAGTCGGATTGTCCAGAGTTGTGTTGTGCCAAGGCGGTCACTGCTGTACACAAGGGTTTGGGTGTCTAACCAAAGTGGTGCTTGGTCATGGCTAAGGTCAGAAGTGATAAAACTAAAAATACCATTGTCTAGCACGGCAATATCCCAATATCCACCCGCTCGGATAACCGTCATGGCAATTTTCCCATACTGGGCGGCTAAATCCTGCACTCGCCAACCCTTTGTGGCTTTCCAAAGCAAGGTGCTAGTACCATTACACCAACGCCAGATACTCGAGGCGGCTTGGATGTAGACAACACAATCCCCATCGGCAACAGCATCGGTGGCATTTGCGCCCAAGGTCAGTTGTTGTTCTTTACCATTTATAAAACGAAAAACTTCGCCTGAAATTGTGCCAAATGCCCGCAATCTCGAGTAGACCAAAGCGCCACTACTGGTTAAACTCAAGGTATTGGGTGGATAAGCAAACCGACTTAGTAGCTCGAGTTGAGAATTTCCCAGCTGACCACGGTATAAACTTGTGCCTTGAACGGTGATAAAATCTTGGTTGGACGACCAAATTGTGTCACCAAGATTTGTGGCAATAACCTCACCCATAGGTAAGCCAGTGTTTTTCAGTTGTGTTGTAATCAGAGCCGCATATTTTAATTCAAAGCTGTGCCAATCGGTAAATAGTGACTCGAGCGAAACCCCAAGTCCTTCCAAAAAAGCATC
>JAYWHB010000130.1:0-1693 GCA_043777915.1 Deinococcales bacterium | reverse complement strand
ACCAAACATTGCGGACATTCGAGCCAGTCGCATAACTTTTACTTTGTACCACTGTACCAGTCGGTGAAATTTGCATCAAAACCCCAGTTGATGGGGCAGTATCACCAGTCCCGACAAAGAGTAAATCGCCGCTACCTGTTTTATTACTGGCAGTAATCTCGAGGTTGGTGGCGTTTCCAGAACCACAACCAACCGCTTTTTTTGCCCATGTCTGGCTGCCATCTGCGCCCAGTCGAATGATAAAGCTGCCCGTTGGGAATTCGCGCCAATCATAGCCTGCCAGCACCACGCCGCCATCTGGCATAGGCTCAAAGGTTGTTGGCATATCGTCTAAGCCAATGTCTATGGTTTTTGCCCAAATCAGACTGCCATCAGCTTTTAGTTTTAATAATACGACATTGACATTATCACTCGCATCAGTCGCATCGGCAAGAATATAAAGCGTCCCGTCAGGTAACTCGAGCATTTTGCGAACACCCGTATAACCAGCTTTATCTTCTGGGTGAATCAAGTATTGTCTAGCACCAATCACCTCACCAGCTTGATTAGCGCGAATCAGCACAGGTGGCTGCGACAGTACAATTCTGCCTTTTGGCGAACTGGCGATCAAAAGGTTGCCATCCTTGCTCGAGACGACTGCACTGGGCGGATAATAATAATCTTCGTCAAAACCCGAAGCGTTAATCACACCGCGAAACATTTTATTCCAAAGCACATTGCCTTTTGGCGCAATTTTTATGGTGTAGGGCGATTCTGAGGATTGCAAGATGTCCGAGCCATCAATGGTTTTTGCAAAACCAGTCCAGACCTGACCTTCTTCGTAACTAAAATCAAAACCATTGGCAAATTCCGAGTTCGCAGCATTAAACATCTTTGACCACGGTGCAAAGGTTGGGTTCAAAAGCGTTTGGCTGGACGGGCTGTCTCCGGGTGGGATGCTGTCTATCGGTGGAGCGCTGCAAGTACCTGAGAGAACCGTTTCGTTGATTAAATCAAATTGCTTGGATTTGGATAAATCTAGGTTAATCCCGAGTGTATCGGCAATTTCTTCAAAACCAATTTTTTCCCAAGGAATCCGTAAACGTAAGCCAACACTGGCACTCACGCCAAGATTGAGTTTCCAGCAAGGTGTAAGTGAAGCATCAGCTACAACTTCGCCCATAAACTGAGCGCCAACCGTCGGACCAATCACCCCGTACAGCAAAACCGATAAACGCGGACCAACCCGAACTTTGGCGCGTCCTTTAAGGCTGGCACTGACGGTTGGTGGGGTAAACTTTTTGTAGGGTGTCGGTGGTACAAAATCAATGCCAGTTTTTGTGGATGCCATTACCGAAGCCCGAACTCCAAGTTCCATTCCAGCCGCCAATTTAATGTTGCTCGAGGCATCGCCTTCTATTTGCCCAGTAAAATCTAAGCCGACATCAAAAACAAGCGGACCAACTGGAATCGTGCCTAAGTTAATCGGCGGGCAGGTTTTTTTGTTGTCTTCGCAAATCGGTCGCTCGCCAGTGTCAAACCCTAGGCTGGCTGCGCCTTCAATACCAAAACTTGCTTTGGCAAAAGTATCAAACTCGAGTCCAGTTTTGAGTTCTGGAATAACTTTATCCACATCGCAAAGTAATCCGCCTGTGGCAATACACTTGGCGACTTCTTTGATAATGCCAGTCTTACCGCCCCAATTAAACTCGAG
>JAYWHB010000129.1:0-1693 GCA_043777915.1 Deinococcales bacterium | reverse complement strand
CACTCGAAAACATCGAACCAATACCAGAAACACCAGAAGCCACCATTCGGCGTTACATCCGCGAAGAACTCGAGATTTTTCGTCAGCAATTGCTGCTTGATTTGCGGTGACTTAAGCATTTAAGTTACAATTCAGGTGTTCGCTGGTTCACAAACTGTACTCGAGGTGATTATTGCCTCGTTATTTTTGTATAGCCAACGACCAAGGAGGGAATTGCATGAGTCAATCAAACGACCAGCAGCAAATCAATGAGGATGTCAAAGTCCTGCACAGCATGGGCTACGCCCAAGAACTGGCGCGTCGCATGAAGAGCTTTAGTAATTTTGCGATAGCCTTTTCGATTATCTGTATTTTATCTGGTGGCATTAACTCGCTTGGGCAAGCCATCGGTGGGGCTGGCGGGGCAGCCATTGGGATTGGCTGGCCGATTGGGGTCGGCATCAGTTTTATTTTTGCGCTTGGTATGGCACAAATTGCCAGTGCTTACCCGACTGCTGGTGGCTTGTACCACTGGAGCAGCATCCTTGGCGGACGAGGTTGGGGCTGGGCGACGGGTTGGCTTAATTTACTTGGTTTGGTGACGGTACTTGGGGCAATTAACGTCGGTACGTTCTACTTTTTTATTGGAGCGTTTGGCGGTGCGCTTGGACTCGAGGCAAACTTAACCACCCAAGTGATTTTTCTGATTATCCTGACTGGAATTCAAGCGGCGGTCAATCACTTTGGAATTCAATTAACCACCATGCTGACCGATATTTCGGGCTACCTGATTTTTGCGGTGGCAATCGCTTTGACGCTTGCCTTAATTATTTATGCGCCAAGCCGCGACTTTGCAAGGCTTTTTACCTTCACCAATTACTCGGGTGAAGCTGGTGGTAATGTCTGGCCCAGCACCGATTTAACCACGGTTTTTTTGCTTGGCTTGCTGCTGCCGATATACACCATCACAGGTTACGATGCCTGCGCCCATGTTTCCGAAGAAACGGTCAATGCCCAACGCGCCGTGCCTCGCAGTATTATCTCGAGTACCCTCTGGTCTGGGTTATTTGGTTACATCATGCTTTGCGCCTTTGTGATTGCTATTCCAGACATGAATGAAGCTGCCAAACAGGGCTTTAATGTTTTTTTCTATGTCATGGGGGCAGTTGTGCCAAGTGGGATTCGAGAAGTGCTTTATGTCGGTGTGTTTCTGGCACAAGTGCTTTGTGGACTTGCCACCGTCACCAGCGCCTCGAGAATGATTTTTGCCTTTGCTCGAGATGGCGGTTTCCCAAGTTTCTTAAAGGTGATTGATAAGACTTACCGTACTCCAGTCGCCGCAATTTGGACGGCAGGTATTGTCAGTATCTTATTTACCTTGTACGCCCCTGTTTACAGCACGATTGTCACGATTTGCGTGATCTTTTTATTCTTAAGTTATGCCATGCCAATCGGCGCTGGTTTACTGGCTTATGGGAAGTCTTGGACAACCATGGGTCCTTGGGATATGGGTTCGAGTTTTAGAATTGTTGGGGTTGCGGCGATTATTTGTATTCTCTTTATTTTTGGTATTGGCATCCAACCCCCAAACGACAAAGCCCTTTGGGTGACACTTGGCATGTTTACTTTACTGATTGCCGCATGGTTTGCCCTCGAGAAGAACCGTTTTACAGGACCACCCACGGGCGAAGCGATTGCTAAACGCCAAGCCGAG
>JAYWHB010000128.1:0-1693 GCA_043777915.1 Deinococcales bacterium | reverse complement strand
ATTGCAGTTAGCACACCTTGAGAATTTTCTTGTAGCAATTCGAGCAAAAACTCATCTTGGTGCAAAGGACGAATCCCAAACGATGCCAGGGTTCTTTTTGGAAAATGCCGCAAGTTAGCAGTAACAATCACATCGGCTTTGGTTTGAATGGCTGCGGCTAAAACATGGCAGTCATCTGAATCAGGTAAGGAAAGTGCTTCTATGTGGTGTTCAAAATGCGTAACCAAACTATTCTTCGCGTTTTCGTTCATTAAATTCTTGGTGCGTTCAAGCCGAGCTAGGGTTAAATCTGGACGATTTTTGAGGACATTGCGAATCCATTCATCGTGAATTAGGCTTGTCCAACGCGCCCGAAAGACTTCTTGTACTGCCAAGTGCATCAATAAATCCCGCAATGGGGCTGGGTACAAAACACTAGCATCAAGCACAGCTTTAATCATCAATACCCAAGCCCAAGTTTTTGTGCTTCGGCGCTCAGTTCACGCAGCGTCTCGAGACGAGCAGCTTTGCGCCCCGCTTTATACAACTCAAGGTCAGTATTTTTGATTCGCCGATGCGAACCGACTTTGAAAAAAGGAATTTCGCCACGTTCCAAAAGCGTTATTAGATGTGGTCTTGAGACATCCAAAATTTTGGCAGCTTGAAAAGTTGTCAGAGGTGCGTCGGTCTCGAGAACCTGAACTTTTTTACCTTGCTCAAAGGCGCTCAGGATTTTAAGCATTAAAGTTTTGGCTTCGTCTGGAATAACCTGATGTTCGGTGGCAGTACGAACCTCGAGTTTGGCTTTGGGTTGACGCAGTAGGCGCTGGGCGGTTTGGAATGAGCGGGTGGAAATCATAAGGTTTAGTGTAGATAATAAATGCAATAAATGCAAGTAAAATAACCAAAGCTCGAGCCACAAGCAGGGGCGGGTTCTCGAGGGTGATATGATTATCCGAAACTCAAAACATAATTGCCAAAAACAATCAAATACGCTACGCTACAAATATGATCACCCCCACGCCAAAAACCCGAAGCAAAAAACCCAGTGCGGCTGCATACTTAGCTGCACTGGCTCGTCAAATCAAAGCCGAAGCGCCACCTGAAGAACTAAAACGCTTACCTCGAGATGGTGCAAAAAACCATAATCACTACTTGTACGGCGCTCCAAAAATCAAATGAAACAAGTTTTTGTGGATACTGCTCCACTGATTTCACTGATTAACCCGAGAGACCAGTACCATGAAATCATCACCCTAGCTTTTGATGAATTAGACGGCACAGAACTGATAACAACCGATGCTGTCCTCACAGAATTTTTGAATTACTACTCGGAGCGCGGCACGTATTTTCGCAGTTTGGCTTTAGGTGCGGTCAAAAACCTGATGCTGCGACCAGATATAACGATAGTCAATCAAAGCAAGTATCTGTTTCATTTGGCACTCGAGCGTTTTGAGGACAGACAAGACAAAGGCTACAGCCTGACCGATTGCCTGAGCATGATTGTCATGGAAACCCACGGAATTTCCGAGGTGCTAACAACAGATTTACACTTTCGCCAAGCGGGTTTTAAGTTAATTCCTTAAAGTTAGCCAAAGCTCGAGCCGCAAGCAAAGGCGGTTTACGGACTAAATCTGCTCTACACGCTTACTACTGTTTTGTTCTGCATTTGTGAAATTGTCTTCTTTTGTGTTCTGTAGCAAGAAGAAGCCGC
>JAYWHB010000127.1:0-4774 GCA_043777915.1 Deinococcales bacterium | reverse complement strand
TTGGAGAAAGCGTCAGGCTCGAGGAAACATTATATTCCACGGTAACAGTGGCGGTTTGACTTTGGGCAACAGTCACCGTAACTGGGTTAGCGGTTGCGCCGACCAATGGGCTAGGCGTGACCGTGACATTGCCCGGTTGAACTGTAACGGTGGCGGGTGTGACCACATTTTGCCCTGCCACACTGACATTCACGCCGGGGATTGGGGTGCGCTGTCCGCAGACCAAAGCGACCGCGTTGATTTGCACCGTCGAACGTGGGCAGTCGGCAACAAAGCGAATCCGCCCAGATGCACTTGTCACCGTCACGCGAGTGGATGAATTGACTGTGCCTTGTCCCTCGAGAATACTGGCAGAAACTGGCTTCCAGCACGGCGGCAAGTTTGGTGTGACAATACGGTTTGAACCTGCGCCAGCTACGTTATAACTCGAGCCGGGGATTGGCTTACCTGTGGTGTCCACAACTTCAACCCGAAGTGGTGGGGTTGGTTTGCCGCTTGGTGTAAAGCCCGGCAAGTAAGCAAACAGTGGTTTGTCATCTAAGCGCAAGCGGAAAGCAAAGGCATTACTAAACTGACGGGTGGTAGACAATAAGCGCCCGACGATTTTCCATGTACCCAATAATTCTGGGGTCATCACAAAAGCATTGGTTGCCCATTTGGTGTCTTCTGAGGCAGTCAGTTGGAAACGACGACCGTTTGGTGCAACCAAGGTCAGGACAATTTCTTTATCGCCGTCTGCGTCGTAATTGCTGAGTTTAACGGTTTTACCTAAAGTGCTTCGTCCAAGTTCAACAAAAGCCACCAATTGGTCTTTGTTAAATTGCCCACGGGCATTGACCGTAAATTGGCTGGCTTCAACCCTAAACCCACTGGTAGCACGAAGCGCATAGGAGTTCTTGCCGTTACCATCAGACAAAATGTTAAATGGGTAGTAACCCGGCAAGAGCGGTCCTTCGTACAACGATTCGTAACTATGGGTCGTACCGGGGGTGTAACTGCGTTGGAACAAAGTTTCGTTTTTTGGGTTCTTTAAGGTGAAATCGCTTTTTAAGGTGGCAGTTTTACCGTACAACTCGTCACCGTAATAGGTTACGCGGTCTCGGGCATTGGCATAGTCGTTACGGTTAATTTCAGGGCTAAAGACTTCGATACTCGAGGTGCGTCCGGCTGCTCCTGCTGGCACGTTAATTCGGTAATCATCGGGGTCTATACGCCAACCGACTTGTTTACCCACCGAGACAAGGGGCAAGGCAATACTTTGTCCGTCGCCTCGAGCCGCGTTTAGGGTTGTGCCATCTTGGACAGTTGGATTGGTTCTCGAGCCGGGTGTGGTGGCTGGTTGGGTTGTCGGCTGGGCAGAAGCGGGTTTTGGAGCGGTTGGTGTTGCGGGTTTGGGCTGCACGGCTGGGGTGACTGGTTTTGGTTGTGTGGCTGGCGTAACTGGTTTTGGTTGTGTGGCTGGCGTGACTGGCTGTGCGGCGGGTTTAGTCGGATTGCTGATTGGTGAATCTGGCGTACCCACCCGAATTGGTTTGGTACTGCCTTGGGCTAGGGCAATCGTGGCTGAGCCTAAAAGCAGCAGCGACAAGACCACAGCCCTTGCGGTATCGAACTGCTTTAACGGTTTTGCCGTCAGAGAACGGCGAAGTAAACGTAGCGGATTCATTGAATCACCTCGTCGCCGAACTTGCGGCTGATTTCAGAGTCTACCTCTACCGCCTTATCTGCGGTAGGGGTAGGTGCGGAGAGCGAAAGCGAAGGTTGAGCCGTCTCGAGTTCTGGGGTTGTGGCTTCTGGCTCGAGTTTAAGCGGTATCAGCACAAAAATTTCTTCGTAACTGATGTCTGGGTCGGTCAGGGCAAGGTCTGGTGGCAACGGACTAAAGAGCGCGTAGACAATCGTGTATGTACCTGCGGCAACTGTTCCTGGAATGGTGATGCTGTTGCCCGACAGAACTGGGGTAACGGTTGTGCCGTTAATTGTGATTGGTCCTCGGCTGGTGTTGCTTGGCAGTGGGTCGGTAATGACTAAGTTATTCACAGCTTTGGTAACAGTGACTTTAATGGTCACAGCGTAACCGGCTCCACCTTGAACCATGCTCTTTTGCAGTGTTACAGGTCCACGTTGGACAGTCGTGCTGCGGGCTTTAACGGCTGCGCCACTTGGCGGTACAAGCGCAAAGTCTGCGTAGATGATTCCGCCCACTTCGCCGACACGGACATGGCGTGTGCCAGCCGAACCTTGATCTTCTGGGACACGTTTCACGGTGTACGGCGCGGTTACTGGGTCAAGACGAATGGCATATGTGCCAGGTGTGACATTTGGCAGGTTGTACAAACCATTCCTATCGGTGACTGCCGAGCGTCCATCGGAGAAGTAGACTCGAGCGCCAGCCAGTGGGTAATCACTGGTTTGGGTCTTACCGAATAACACGGTGGTGGCTGGGTCGTAATTGTTGTTGTTGTTGGCATCGAAGTAAACCCGTCCAAGAATCACGGACTTGTTATCAAAGACACCTAAGTTAATCTTTACCGCCGCCGCCGCAATTGCACCACTCGAGGCATTAACGCTGACTGGGACTCCAGTCAGGCTTGGGTTCTGGGCAATACCAGTGACTGTACCGATGGCAACCAGTTGCTTGGCTGGGTCTACATTTGGTGCAACAATGGTGTCAAACTTCACAGTGACTGGTTCACCGTTCTTTAAGTCTGTTGGCAGTTGAATAATCAGTTGGTTGGTCACTGGGTCAACGCGGATGTTCGGCACTGGCTCGAGAACACCTGTGGTTGGATTTGGACGTAAGGTTGTGCCAGTTGGGTTAATCGTGACGGTTTGATTGCCCACAGTAACGGTGACTGGTTTGGTTGGGTCGAACTTGACACCTGTTGGCAAGGTCACGGTGTATTGCGGGTACTTAAGCGGAGTCAGGCTACCCGGGGTGTTATTACTAATCACCGAGGTGTAAGGCAGGTTATCGCCTGGCGTGACAACCAAACGGTCTGGGGTGATGGTCAGGTTAATGACAGGTGGGATGTAACCAACAGCTGGGGTGGTGTTGACACGATTTGGCAACACGTTAATCACTTGAATGTTGTTGCCTGTGGTCAATACCTTGCCACTTGGGTCGGTGACAACCACACCAACTTGACCGACTTTGACATTTGGGAAGACCGCAATGCCATTTGGACCAGTCACAACTGGTGGGTATGGTTGATTGGTGCTTGGGTCAATCAAACGGATTGGTTGCCCTGTGGTTGGGTCTTTCTTGACGATGAACTTACCGGGGTTGGCTGGGTCTGGTACAACTTCGTAAAGCGTGACCGTTGCTCCAACAATTGGGGTTTCGTTCGGGTCACGCACACCATCGCCGTCCAAGTCATTAAAGATTGGGACTTCAACTCGAGCCGTTTGAACTTCGCTGACATTGACGGTCAGGGTTGCCGTGACTGGGGTTGTTCCGTCATTGACTTGGTAGGTGACTGGTTTGGTCGTTCCAAAGTAGCCAGTAGCTGGGGTAAAGGTGATTGTGCCATTTGGGTTGATGTCATAGACACCTTCGCTCGGTACGGTCAGTTTCTTGCCACCATTGCTGACACTCGAGCCAACTGGTTGACCCGTGGTTGGGAAGATGACGCTACTTGGGATGAGGCTACCAGCGTCGTTATTTAAGACATTAACGGTAACTGGTGTTTCTTGTGAGGTTGCGGCAGTGTCGTTGTTGGCGCGTGGCAAGACCGTGACATTGACTGCCGCGACATTGGATTTCTGGGTGGTGCTGTCAAGCACGGTGTAAGTAATTGGTGTGACCACGCCACTGAAGTTATTATTTGGCACAAAGGTCACTTCGCCAATACCATTGACCGTAAATGTTCCTTCTGGGACAGTACGGGTGGTTTCACGGGCGGGGGTACTTGGGTCGAGGTCAATGGTGTCTGGGGCAACATTGGCTGGGTTGGTCGCCGTGTCATTGCCCGTCAAACTAAAGGTGATTGGGGTATTGAGCGGTGTGGTTGCTGCATCTGGTCGAGCCACTGGTGGGTTCAAACGGTAGCCATCGTTGCCAGCGTTGTTTGTTCCAGCCACTGGGCTTGCAATTTGAGTTGGGTTTGTACCCTCGGTTTGATTCGGGGTTGTGCCAGTCTTCAATGTAGCTGGGATGGTGGCATTGTCCACTGTTACCGTGACTGGGCTAGTGATTGGCACATTTGGCACAGAGTACGTTCCATTTGGTGCAGTTTGCACCGTAGCCGTGAATGTTCCATTGGTCACGGTCACACTAATGTTCTCGAGACCGGGTTCAGAACCATCTTGGGTATTGTTACCGTTGTCATCACGGTAAACCCTACCGATAACGGTTGCCAAAGCTGGGTTGCCTGACGCACTGATTGTCAAGTCAGTGGGTTGTGAAGTCTGACCTGTGGTGTCTTGAACGGTGTATTTCACGGTGACTGGGTTGCCTGTAAAGGTTGGGGCTGGAACAAAGTTGATTGTGCCATCTGGATTGACGGTGTATGTTCCAACGTTCGGCACAGTAATTTGCTTGCCATCTGGGGTAACAGTGCTGCCTGTTGGTTGACCCGTAATCGGGAAAACCACACTGCTCGGCACAAGTGGGTTGCTCGAGGTGTCGTTACCAAGCACTGGGATGTTATTGACTGGCGTGCTGGTATCTGGGGCAACTCGAGTGTCTGGATTTGCGACTGGTGGGTTTGGACGGTAGCCATCAATGCCAGCGTTGGTTGTGCCGCCAGCCGTGACTGCCACATTGTTGGTT
>JAYWHB010000126.1:0-4776 GCA_043777915.1 Deinococcales bacterium | reverse complement strand
GAATACGGTTATAGGCTTCTGGCATCGGGCGGGCATTGCCAAAATTATTGTTGGTCAGCATTCCAGCTTGTCCGCCCGTCAGGTCATGGGCTGGAACTCCTTGCTGCTCGAGGGCGGCGCTCATCAGAGGGGCGCTAAGGCGTTCGCCAAACGAGACAATTAAATCTTTACTTCGTTTAGAAAGTTCGCGCAGCAAATAAATTCCGTTAATCGTTTGCGACAAACTATCAAACATCGTTTCTAATTTATGCAGTCCATCTTCTCGAGTTGCCAGTGCTACCGCCGTCTCGAGGTGACGTTTTTTAATAAAACCAATTTCATCGTTGGCAAAATCAATTTGCCCTTGTTCGGCACTGCCGGCAATTTTAATCAGTTGGTCAGTCACACCACTCATGGCACTCGGTACAACCACCACCCGAGAACCGTTTTTAACACTGACAGCCACTAAACTGGCGCTGTGCTTGATTGCTTCTGTGCTGCCCATGAGCGTACCGCCGAACTTCATAACTATTAAATCCATAAAAAACCCCTTAGAATGTTTTCATGACCCTACTTGAGAAAGCGATTTCCAAAAATGCTTTGGCAAAGATTGATATTTTTCGTCGTTAACGCGGTATTCGCACCCGTCGTCAGGCTCTTGAGGTATTGCTTGAAGAAGCAGTGCCAGAACATCCATTGACTGTCAAATTGCGTTTGGCTCGAGTCAGCAAAGACCCTATTCCCAAAGAAGTACGAAAAGCCATTCTCGAGCGACGCGCTGGAAAAGGTGAATACTTTTCGCACGATGAAATAAAGGCGATGCTAGAGCAGAGAAAACGTGGAATCATAGTTGAGTTAGATGGTGCTTCACATGCCCGACATAACTGAGGAACACCTCCTCGAGCGTACTGGGTTCACCATCCCCAATTTTAATCAGCACGGCAAGACTCTCTGGTATTGCATCACGCATCACCTCGAGAATATGTTCGTTTAGGGTATCCCAGAGTTCCATCATGGCAAGACGGTCACGTTGGTTGTACTTGGCTAAACGCACCCAATCATTTTGGGCGTAACCAGCTGTAACCAAAACACCAGCCTCGAGATGCGCGGGAATCTGCGCTCTGGTAAAACGTTGTACATTGTTTAGCGCACTATCTATTAGATGCCCAATAATTTCTTTGCGTGACCATTTGCCTTCTTTAACGGGTTGCTCGAGTTCGTCATCTTCAAAGTCTAAAAAAGTATCCTGCCCAGACACCAGCATCGCATCGAGTTCTTCTAATGCACCAGCAAAGGTTGGGGTTTCTAATAATGTTGCGTAATTCATGTGTTCCTCCAAGGGATTCTTGCGCCAAAAACATTAATGATTAAACCAAGTACCACCAAGAACGCAGCTACTAATTTTATACTGGTGAATTGTTCGCCAAGCATCAACGCACTGAGCATCATGCCAAAGACTGGCACAAGCAGGCTAAACGGTGCAATCTGCGAAGCCCCATAACGCCCAATTAAAAACGCCCAAGCCCCAAAACAAACCACCGTTGCAATCCAAGCAAGGTACAAGGCACTTAAACCAGAAGTTAAACTCAGCTGACTCAGTGCCGCCCAATCCCTTACGCCACCCTCGAGCAACAACGAAAAAATCAGGAGTGGCAACGGCGCGTAAGCATTGCCATGTACTGCAAAAGCAAATAAATCTGGTTTAGGATTCAAGCTCGAGACAAAACGCACCGTTAAATTGGCAACAGCCCAGCCAAGGGCTGCCACAAGCATCAGTAAAATGGCGGGTAGGGTGGCACTCGAGTCGCGGGTTGTACCAATGAGAGCAATACCAATAAATGCCACACCAAGCCCGAGCCACCCAAACCACTTTAAGCGCTCAGCAAAAAAGACACTCGAGAGCAGCACTGTAAAAAAAGCATTCATTTGAATCACTAAACTCGCCAAACCAGCACTGATTCCGATGTTCATGGCAGTAAATGCCACCCCAAACTGAATCACGCCAGTAGCGACACCATAAACCGCTAACCAAAGAACAGGTACATTTGGACGACGAATAAAAAATACAAGTGGAAAAGCTGCCAGTGTAAACCGCAAGGTTGCCAGTAAAAGCGGAGGTACACCCTGTAAACCAAGATGAATAACCACAAAACTAAGTCCCCAATTAAAAACCACAAAGAGAATCAATGCAAAATGAATTGGGGTAATCATCATTTATTTAATTAACCCTTTTTGCTGCATGTACTCGGCAATTTGTACGGCATTCAGGGCTGCGCCTTTTAACAACTGGTCGCCAGCCACAAATAAATCTATACCGCCATCAAAGACTTCACTCGAGCGAATCCGTCCGACTTCGACAGCGTACTTGCCACTGGCGGTTAGCGGCATCGGGTAGAGTTTTTGGCTTGGGTCATCGCGCACTTCGACACCAGCAGCAGTCCCTAGCAAAGCACGAACATCATCAGGCAAAGCTGGCTTCTCGAGGTCAAGGGTAATGGCTTCCGAGTGGGTACGAAGCGTCGGGATTCGCACGGCGGTGCAGCTTAGGCGAATGTCGGGCGCTCGCATGATTTTACGGGTTTCCCATGCGACTTTCATTTCTTCTTTGGTGTAGCCGTTGTCTTGAAAAGAATCTATGTGGGGAATCACATTAAAGACAATGCTGTGGGCAAATACTTCGTTTATAACTGGTTTATTATCTAAAGCATTCTTGGTTTGCTCAAGCAGTTCGCTCATGCCTTTTGCCCCAGCCCCCGAGGTGGCTTGATAGGTGCTGATGATGGCGCGTTTTATTCCGTATTTTTGATGAATCGGATTCAGTGCCATGACCGCAATGGCAGTCGTGCAGTTTGGATTAGCCACAATCCCACCCTGAGACCAATCGGATTGCTCGAGAACATCGCCGTTGATTTCTGGAACGATTAACGGTATTGCATCATCGTACCGAAAAGCACTCGAGTTATCTATCACCACTGTGCCGCCCTCTACCCAAATCGGCGCTTGGCTTTTAGAAATACTACCGCCAGCACTCGCCAGAATCACATCTGCCTCGATTTTACCCTCGGGCATGACCTCCACGGTTAATGTCTGTCCTCGGCAAGTCAGAACCGTTCCAGCACTACGAGGACTGGCATAAAGCCGCAACTCATCGTACCTCAGACTGGATTTCTCGAGAACACTTAAAAGCTCATGTCCAACTGCCCCACTTGCACCCACAATCGCTAATTTCATCCTGAACTCCTTTAACCTTCGCCTTTTGCCCTTTGCCTGCTTTTCTCTCAATAAAAAACCCGCCTATCTGAATGGCGGGAAGCGACAAGCGTGTAAGCACTTGTCGCTATATGGTTGTGGTGGTCTCAAACTTCATGGAAAAAGGGTAACACCAAAAAGCCAAATGCGTCAAGGTAGTAATTGCCTAAAGGTTTCTCGAGGATGCTTAAATCAGCTTTCCTCCTTCCTCCTTTATCTTTCCTCCTATTTCTTCAAGACCAACGTTTTAGCCATTAAATCATGCAGGGCTTGTTTTTTAGCGGTAAATGCCGCCATCACATAGGTGATAATCAGTACCAAACCACCAAAAGTCAAAATCAAACTGAGCGGTTCTAATAACTCTACAAAAAAAGCCAATCCACTCATGGTCGTGCCACCATTGGTGCTGCTGGCGATAAAACGGGTCAGGGCTGGCACAATACTCAGCAATGATAAAATGGTGATTGCAAACGGCACAATTGACTTTGCAAAATAACGCCCCGAGGCTCGAGCAAAATTCATACGCTGGTTTTGATCATCGGTGACAATCAGACCAAGCGCCATCTTGCCAAGCGTGGCTTGACGTTCTCCAGATTCTAAAAATGCAAAATATAACCAAGTCAAAACGGTAGTCGCCACGGTTGCCAGAACGATTGAAGTGGTGAAAGCAGGTAGTAACTGAGTCAATTCAGCCAAGGCTTGCTCACCATTAATGGTATTATTTTCAGTTCGTTGGCTTAAACGGGTTAAAGCAGATGTTGCATTCCCCGTAAAGAGATTTGAAAGGACTGAACCAGCAACACCAAGCAAAATCGCATCTATGATGTTCGCAAAAAAACGCAACCAGAACCCAGCGTACTCGAGTTTAACGGGTTCAACACGGCTTTCCGAGAACCTTGGAATCAGTGCGGCAGTGACTCGAGGGCGGTCTTGGGGAATAGGCGGGGCGCCTGGCAGTCCAACCGTTCGTCCTAGCGATTGGGTGGTCTCGGTCATCAGTTCAAAAATTGGTGGGGGATTTGGTATTCCCGACGGAGAAACCGTCACCAAAGGGCGGACTGGTGGGGCAACAGACATTTCGGCTATCGGGTCTGGAAGGTCGGGTCTGGACACTGGTGCATCTGGGGTACGTCCGACAAAACTCGAGTCCATTGGGGTGGCATCGGGCGAATCCATAATCACAGTACGGCGTTCTCGAGACCACGCCGCGACTTGACGCACCTGCGAAAAGAAATTAGACAGGGTTTCTTTATCAGTTTTGATTGCTCCGCGAATCAAAGGGCGGTCAGAAGATGAAATCACCAATTCGCCATTCTCACGGCTGACTTTGGCAATTTCACCAAGTCTGGCTCGCTGCATTCCACCGATGTTGATGTAGACCAATTCGGTATCAGTCAAGAGCATTCCCGCATCAGGGGCGTTGATTTCGGCATGGGCGTTTCCGCCAACGGATTGCCGCATGGTGTTAATCCAGTCACTCACGCAATCAGTCTACACGCTTAGCCAAAAAAAGGATGTGCAATTCTGGCATCGGTTTGATCAAGACGG
>JAYWHB010000125.1:0-1696 GCA_043777915.1 Deinococcales bacterium | reverse complement strand
CAGCTACCAATTATCTCGAGCAAAAAATCAGACAGCATGTTTTAGGCATTGCTTCGTTCACCATGCCAGCTACTGTTTATGTAGCACTCCACACGGCTGACCCAACCGAAGCCGGAAATGTTGCCGAATGCACTGGTGGTGGTGGTTACGCCCGTCAAGCCTGCGCCTTTACCGATGGTGGCTCGAGTGCCAGTAACACCGCAACCGTGCGTTTTAATTCAATCGGTGCTGTGACCGTAACCCATTACTCTATTTGGGATGCGGTCACGGCGGGTAATCCACTAATTTATGGTGCGTTGGCAAGCTCGCAAACCCTCGTTGCCTCTCAGCCGCTCGAGTTTAACGCGGCTGCAATTGTCGTATCGGTGGATTGATGAGTGACTTAACGGGTGTGAATGATTTGGTGGTGGGGTTTCGCGCTCCTCCACCAATTTCTAAAGCCAGTGTGACCGGAGTTGCAAACCTCTACTCGAGTTTGTGGCTAGCAAATGCAAACGCGGGTGCAGTTCCTCCAACCACGGGCGGCGCGTGTGATAACACCACGGTAGGCGGTATCGTTTTGCCTACCCTCCTTGGTGGCGAAGATGTCTACTTGCAATCGCTCGAGGCGGTGGCGGGTAACGGTGGCTTGTTGGTACTAACAGATAGAGCCGTGGCTGTCTCAGGGCTAAACGGCACATTGGCAACTGCCCAAACCGTTACCCATGCGGCACTTCCTGCCCGATTTGGTAATGGCGAAAACTGTGAACTCGCCCTCGAGTGGTACGTCACAACAGGCTCTACCAGTGTCAATGTCACCGTGAACTATACCGACTCGGATAATGTGGCTCGAGTCGTGACAATTACAGGTATTGGTGCTTCTGTAGCTGCCTCACGGATTCTCTTACCGCTAATGATTGGGCGCGGTGTTAAATCAGTGCAGTCTGTCACCTTAAGCGCGACGACTGGCACGGCTGGAAACTTTGGTGTCACCATCTTTAAGCGTGTCGGGTCTTTGCCGTTACTGGCGAACCTTGGGCAATACAAAGACTTTTATGCTCTCGGGAATCCAAAACTGACTTCAAACTGCCTTTTTTTCTTGGTGCGTTGTAGCACCACAAGCACAGGTTTGATTGAGGGTCAAATTGGAGTAGCAATCAAATGACCAAACTCTCAAAAAGCAATCAAATTAACCGTCCGCATGGACGGAGTTCTAAATTGCTGTTGACGAGAAACGGGCGTGAATTCCAAGGCTGGTTTGAATCTGAGGTTTTTGGTACATTACAAACCCTATTTGCCAGTGGCGGTAGTTCATTACAAGTCCTAACCACTGCGATTGCCACTAAAATTCTTATTGCTTCGGGCATAGCCGCGCTTAGTGTCTCGAGTACCGCCACAGCCCAAAAAGTGGCAATTGCTTCGGGTACTGCCTCATTTAATCTCTCGAGTACCGCCACTGCCCGAAAAGTTGCCTTAGGCTCGAGTAACAGCACCATCTCAGTTTCAACCTCTGGAACTGGACTGAAAGTATTAAGCTCGAGTGGTCTGGCAGAGATTGCCCTCTCGAGTAATGCCACTGCTGTTAAAGTCGCTCGAGCAATTACGAACAGCAGTCTAACTTTGTTCTCGAATGCCACAGCCCAAAAGGTTGTGCTTGCCCAAGGCAGTAGTGTTTTTAGCTTCTCGAGTGCTGGTGATGCTGAGAGTGTGGCGCGTG
>JAYWHB010000124.1:0-1697 GCA_043777915.1 Deinococcales bacterium | reverse complement strand
TTGTTCTGGCGACTTCAAGAGGGCTAATGCCACCGAATTATTGTTCCAAACCGTCACAAAGGTCATTAGACCAAGGGTCGCTAGGGCTGGGCGAGCAAGCGGTAACATGATTTGTCCATAAATCCGCAGGTCGCTTGCTCCATCAATTCGGGCTGCCTCGAGCAAGGATTTTGGCACAGCACTCTGCACATACTGACGCACCAAAAACACCCCAAAAGCCGAAACCATCCCAGGGACCCAAATCGCTTTAGGCTGGTCTATCCAACCTAGAATTGCCATGTTGACCGCCGTTGGAATTAAATTCATTAAACTTGGAAACAGCATCACACTCAGCACCAAACCGTACAAAATGGCTTTACCACGAAACTCGAGCAATGCAAAAGCAAAACCCGCTAGACTCGAGACCACCACCGCCCCCAAGGTCGAAAGAAGGGCAATATAGGTGCTGTTCCACAAATTTCGCCAAAAGGTCGGTTGTGCCTCGAGCAGAAGCGCATAATTATCTTGCCACGCATCGCCGACACCAAGCCAAGCTCCAGAGTAAGAACGTGTACCAGCCAACAACAAGTTAAAAATTGGAATCAGACACAAGGCTAAACCAGCCAGTAAAACAAATTTCATCACCACCCGAGCCGCTTTGGAAAACTGCAATGGTGAATTATCTGACTCGAGCAGGGCAGTCGTCTCGAGCAGGGTAAAGTTACGCCCAAAAAGCTGATAGAACACAAAAACAATCAGGGCGATGCCCAGAAAAAATAACCATGTCTGAGCGCTGGCTAAGCCAAAATCGGTGTCCCAAAAAGCAGTGCGAATAATATAAGTTGGTAAATCAATGTTACGAATATCTGAAACCGGACCAAACCACTGCCCAACTGAAGTCTGTGTGCCACGCAAAAAACTCATGGTGAATGCCACAAAAATCATTGGGCGCATCATCGGTAATGCCAGATGCCAAAATAAACGCCAAAAACTTGCCCCGTCTAGCTGAGCGGCTTCGTACAAACTGCGAGGCACAACGTTTAAGACCATTAAGTAAAGTAAGACATTCCAACCAGTCACATTCCAAAGCTGAGTAAAGGCTGCCGAACTTTCTGAGTAAAAAGAAGACAGTGATGGAAAACTCGATGCGAAAATCGGCAAAGAAGAAAGCAGTGATTCGAGTCCTAAAGGCAGTCCCCAGAAAATCGTAAAAATTGCCCCCAGCACTGCCCCTGCTGCTAAACTCGAGGTCATGAACGGCACAAAAATAATCGTGGCAATCAAACCCTGAATTCGCTTAAAGGCAATATGCAGCATAAACGCCAACGGAATCGCCAGTACATGCTGCCCAAGTGCCGTTATTAAAGCTAAGCGCAGTGAACGCCACCAACCCTGCCAGAAAATCGGGTCTTGGACTGTGTAATTAAACGCCCACAGACCATCAAAACGCATACCGCTAAGTCCACTGCTGGGATTCCATTCCATAAAGGCAACCACCAAAGATAAAAACAGTGGCGCAAAAGCAAACAGCAGTAGCAGGATAAAAAATGGGGCAATAAAAACATAAGCACTGCTCGAATGCAACGAAGAACGCTTGGTGTTGGTACGCGATGGCGCACTTTGTAAAGGTTGACTGACCATAATGAATTTATTGAACTCTGAAAGCCCTTTCAGATTGTGTCAAAATAATGACATGTGAGTTATTCTGAACCATCCCG
>JAYWHB010000123.1:0-1698 GCA_043777915.1 Deinococcales bacterium | reverse complement strand
GTGTCACTTTGACGCTTTCGGGAACTTTTAACCAAGTTTTACCACTGGCAGCCGCCAGAGCAATATCGGTTGCGCCCATGCCCGTGCCAAAAGCCGCCACCGCGCCATAAGTGGTGCTGTGCGAATCCGAACCCAGTACAATTGCACCCGGAAAAGCTAGGCGCTCCTCGATTAAAACCTGATGACAGATGCCGCGTCCGACATCAAAGAGCTTTACGCCCGTTTCGGCTGCAAATTTACGGCTCACTTGATGCGATTTTGCGACATTGACGCTTGAAGCTGGAGCAACATGGTCTATGACAATACTGACCCGCTCTGGATATTTGGGGGCAGCCTGTAATTCTGTTTCTAAAATTTCAATCACACTTTCGGCAATGCTGTCTACAATCATCACATTGTCCACCTCAACCACCGCTAACTCGAGGGCGTAGACAGTTTTGTTGCCTTTTTTGGATAAAATTTTTTCTGCCATTGTTTGTGGTTTCATTTTTATAACCTCAGTGCTACTATTCTATAATGCGTTCCTTTACGATTGTTATTTTCCAAGACCAGACTGAACCAGACGTTTGGTATGGGGCTGTGCCAGCCGTGCGTGGTGTGCATTCAAATGGTACAACTCGAGACCAAGCCTTACAAATGACCACCTTAGCACTCGAGGGGACACTGGAATTATTCTTTGAGTTAGGTCTGGTGATTCCACCAGACCTAACCAATCTCGAGCCTGCTTTGGCACAAATACGTGATGATTTCGGTTTACCAGATGCAAATTTTGAAATGGTGCAGGTGGATTTGTCGGCTGTAGTACGCGCCTTGTCTGTATTTGAATCTGAGGTGAGTTCATTTGCCACCGCGTCCGGCTGAGGTTGCACGCAAATTACGTCGGATTGGCTTTGAGGAATACACCACCAAAAGTGGGCATCGGCATTATTTTCATCCAGACGGCAGGTTTACGGTTGTCCCATTTCATTCAGGTGAAGTCAAGAAGAATACTTACCGTGCGATTTTACAGCAAGCAGGGCTGACCGAGGAAGAATTTCGCAACCTCTAAACCCCTAATTCTTGCAAGGCAACTTGGCGCATCAGCTTGGTGTCTGGTTGCTGTCCCGTCCAGAGTTCAAAGGCTTTTGCACCTTGGTGAACCAACATTCCCAATCCATCCACGGTTTTTAAGTTGTGTTCTCGAGCATTTTTTAAGAATTTGGTCTCGAGTGGTCGGTACACAATATCGCAAACCCATTCTTTGGGTTGTAAATCAGCCGAAACTGGTGAACTATGCGGTTGCTCGAGTCCAACACTGGTGGTGTTGATTAAGCCGTGGGTGGTGCGAATACTGGCGGGTAGAATTGGGGTTTCCACCAGCTTCAAATCAAATTCTTCAGCTAAGGCTTTGGCTCGCTCCAAACTGCGATTCCAAATTAAAACAGTTGCACCAGCTTTTTTTAGTCCGTAAGCCACGGCTCGGGCTGCGCCGCCAGCCCCAAGAATCAGGATTTTTTGGTCTTGAGTTTCAATACCAGCTTCCTCGAGTGAGCGCATAAAACCGTAAACATCGGTGTTGTGTCCCTCGAGTAAGCCATTTTTAATTACAATCGTATTGACTGCCCCAATCATTTTGGCTTCGGGTGTGACTAAATCCAAATACTCAAGCACCGTTTCTTTATGCGGAATGCTCAGGTTTATTCCCCAAGCTCCTGAATG
>JAYWHB010000122.1:0-1699 GCA_043777915.1 Deinococcales bacterium | reverse complement strand
AAAATCGTGAATTGATCATCAGGCAAGTGCTGACCTTTTTAGCCAAGCATAATCCAATAGAAGCCACCCAAATGATGCACTTTGCTAAGTTAAACCCGACCGAACAAGGCTATTATTTTGAACAAGCCATTACCTTTGCCTTAAATTTGCCAGACCCTGTGTTAGCGGCTCGATTGCGCCGCAAAAGCATCGAACTTGTGGATCGTTTAGCCCAAGTCCCCTTGTTGCTCGAGTCAGCCTTGTGGTTGCAACCTTATCAGCTTTCCGAAACCTTAGAAATCACCGATTTACTTTCATCACTCGAGCCACTCAACACGGCTAATTTGCGTCTGCGGGTGATTTTATTGGCAAAACTAGGGCGCACAACCGAGGCACAGGGGATTTTACACAGTTTGCCTTTGAAGGGGCTTAACGACTTGATAGAACTCGAGGTACTGGTGTTGTACCGAGGCTGCCAGTACACAAAACTGCTTGAACTCTGGCGGGTTGGCTTAGCTGCACAAATTGATTTACCCGCAGCTTTGGCTCGAGCCGTGGTAATTGCTTTACTTTATGTTGCCGAATTTGAAATAGCCCAGCAAATCATGAGCCGAACCTCGAGCCTAACCGGTTTTGACCGATTGAGCATCTTGTTTGCCGAATTGCACCTTTTATTTACCAAGCATGACTTTGCAACCACAATAGCGGCTTGCACCGATTTTCTAGGGCAACTCGAGCCGTACCGCAATGCCACCTTTGAATGGATTGACTTGTTGTGCGGCACATTGCATTTACGAGCCTTGGCGTACAGCGCCCTTGGTCAACCGCTTGCCGCCATTGAGGACACCACAAAAAATTTGGGCTACCTTAAACAACTTGGTCACTCGATTATCTATGCCCAAAGAAAAGCGGAATTGGCGCTGTACCAAATCCAAGCTGGCGAAAGCGGTTTGGCAGCCACTAACTTATTTGAAGCCAGTGAAACTTTGGATTACTCGGGCGAGCCAATCCAGAATTACTTTTATCATCAAACTCGAGCCATCTATTACTTGGGCTTAGAAGATCAAAAAGCCCTGCAAATTGCCCGTTTAGCGCTTCGTCATGCCCAAGAAACCGAAGAACCAAATCATATCAATACGGCAAAACAGACCTTGGCACTGATTGAAGCCAGCCTTGGCTCTGGCGCAAAAGCCTTGGATTTAGTCTCCCAACTCGAGCCGCCACCAAGACTGACCAAAGCCATTGCTTTGAAGCGCTTAGGGCAATCCGCCGAGGCAATCAGGTTACTCGAGGAGACCTTGCAACTCGGGGCAGCCAGCAACGAACCGACTGGACGTATGCAGCTTGAACTAGCTCATCTTAAAAACGACTTTGATTTTGCCCAAAAACTCTTAGAACAATTTAATCAAAACCACCAAGGGCAACTGATTAAACTGCTTCAATTCTACTTTCCAGATTTTAGTCGCCCTAAAAAACCAGCGCTGCGCGTACTGGGCGATATTTACTGGCATGATACGCCCTTGGGTGAACGTGGACGCAAAGCCCTAGAATTATTGGTCTACTTACTCGAGGCTCGGGTTGAAAAACAGCCAGTGGTGGCTTTAGAAGAATTATTCAGGGTGCTTTATAGAAATCATCAGCCCGCCGAAGCCAAAGCCGCCCTAAAACAATTGGTTTACCGAATGCGGGGGTTTCTGGGTGCAGAGGCAATTTTGCACCT
>JAYWHB010000121.1:0-4787 GCA_043777915.1 Deinococcales bacterium | reverse complement strand
CATCCTGCCCGAACTTACGTTAGAAACGCACATCGAAAACGTAATCGCTGGGCTTCGCACATCTGCCGAAGCGCTAGGACTGGCTGGGACTTAAATCGGTTGGGGTTGGCTCGAGTTCGATGCTTTGCGTAACTTCACTGATTGCTTGGATTTCTGATACCACATTCTCGAGTTGAACTGGTTCTATAGCTTCGGTTACGGCAACCATTTCCTCAGTTTGCACGACATGAACAACTTGTGCCGTTTCGACAACATGAACAAGTTGCGCCGTTTCGACAACATGGACAGGCTCGGCTGTTTCTACAACATGCACTTCGGTTTGCACCGCATTCTCGAGTTGACGAATTCGCCCTCGAGCCAAGTCTAGTTCGCTATTGGCGGCAGTTTCAAGTTGAGTCACACGGGCTTTATAGGCACTCAGTTCGGTTTCTAAACCATCGAGTTTGGCTTGGGTTTCATTCGAGACCCCTCTGGCTTCAAGTTCGTCTATCCGTGCCTTTAAGCCCTCAAATTGCTGCATTCCCGCCCGAACTCGAGATACTTCCGCCACGCTTTCCTGAAGACTGGCTTTCAGTTTTGCTTGAGCAGCTTCGGCATCCGAGGCTTTCAGCACAGCCGCGTTGACTTCCTTAAGCATATTGGCTTTCTCGAGTTCGATACTGACCATTTTGGTTTCGAGTTCATCAGTTCGTGTTGCTTTGACTTGAATAGCTTCAAATCCAGCAGTCTTGGCTTTCAGATTGGAGAATTCGGTTTGCACAACTTCCAATTTACTTTGCAACCCATCAAACTCAGCCGCTTTTTGTTTCAGACTTTGCAGTTGGGTTTCTGCCACCTCGAGTTTGGCTTTGACATTATCAAAACCCTGCATTTGCAAACGCAAATCTGCATTGGCACGTTCAAACCCCTCGAGTTTAGGCAGGCGTTGTTTGAGTTCGGCATGACCCGCCTCGAGTTGCGTAGCGGTGGCGGTTTTTTCGCCGAGTTGTAACTTTAGTCGTTCCGATTCTTGTTTAGCACTGGAAAGTTGTTGTTTTACTTCACGCAGTTCTTGAGTGTGCAGCGTCTTTTGAGGACGGGTTAAATATGCTTGTAAACCCCAAACCAAAACACCGAAAATCAAACCGCCGAGTAAAAACGAAATCGCATCAAAAACCATGTAAGCCCCCACGAGAAATAAATTGTTAAAACCGAATTGCTTTAGAGGCTAGATTATGGCATAGAAACGACAAGACCACAAAATGAGTCTGTCTCGAGTGGAAAAGTGGAGGTCAACACACTTTTCCACTCGAGATACATCGTCTCACAGGGCAGACACGGGGGTCTGCCCCTACGGGTCAACACACTTTTAGGGGAATCTATTCGCTGCGTCCCTACGACTAGGCTGTCTCGAGCAAACCAGAAATTTCTTCCCAGCGCTGCATGGCGGTCAGTAACGCCGAGTCTATTTCAGCGTTTCGTTTACCCAAGGCTGCAAAATCTGAATTTGGCTTAGGTATGCCAAGTTCGGTCTGCACTGCCAGTTGCTCGGTCTCGAGTTGCGTAATTTGAGCTTCTAGGGTTTTGACTTCTTGGCGCAGTTTCCACGGATTAACCGCTTTTTTCTCGCGTTGCACAGGAACAACCACCTTCTCGAGAATTGGCTCTGGCATGGTGGCTTGTTTATGTTTTAGAAGCGCGTAATCGTACTTGCCCGGATAAGTGTAGAGTTGCCCATCTTCGACAATCCAAATTGTGTTGGCAACATTTTCAATAAAGCGCCTATCGTGCGAAACCATTACCAGCGTTCCAGTAAAGTTCAGCATCGCGGTTTCTAATTTCTCGAGCATTTCCATGTCTAAATGGTTGGTCGGTTCATCCAGCACCAAAAAATTGCATTCTTGAAGTGATAATTTTAGGAGCGCCATCCGAGCGCGTTCACCGCCTGATAACATTGAAATTTTCTTATCTTTACTCGAGAACGGAAAAAGGTACGCCCCAAGTAAATCAAAGACCTCTTGGTCTTTTTCAAAAAATGGTTTTATCTCCAAGAATAAGGTGCTATTTGGGTCTATGCCGCGTAATTGCTGGTCATAATAGCCAAGTTTAACTCTCGAGCCAAGCCGCACAGAACTACGCGGGTCGTCGGAAGGCTCGAACCCGAGCATGGTTTTTAAGAGCGTTGATTTCCCCGCGCCATTGCGACCAATAATGGCAATTCGTTCGCCTTTACGAATCGTCGCTTCGACCCCACTAAACAGTGTCCGTGTCCCAAAACGCCTTGTGATATAGCCGCCTTGGAAAATGATTTCGCCCGTTTCAGAACTGTTAAAACCAACTGTGGCTGCGCCTTGTTCGCTGGCTTGTTCGTCCAGCACCGTATCAGCAAATCGCTCGGCGCGTTTTGCCATTGCCCTAGCGCGAATCGCTAGTTTTTCGTTGCTGTGACCCCATTGACGGGTTTTTTCGGCACTGGCTTCTAAACGCCCGAGTTCTTTTAACTGATTGGTTCGGGTACGTTCGTGAATTTCTCGCTCAGCCAGCCACGTTTTTTTGAACGCCGAGTAATTGCCGGGATACCGCTTAACATCCTTATTAAAAACCAAAGCCGTATCGGTCGCCACGGCATCCAAAAACGCCCTATCGTGCGAAATCATCAGCACTGCGCCCGGATAAGAGCGCAAAAACCCTTCTAACCACTCGAGCATCACAATGTCCAAGTGATTGGTCGGTTCGTCCAAGAGCAGCAGTTCGGGTTGCGCCACCAGAATTTGCGCCAATGCCAAACGGGTACGCTCCCCACCGCTTAAGCCATTTATAATTTCAGACTCACGCCCTAAGAATCCAAGACTTGAAAGCACTGCGTCACGTCTCGAGCCTCGGGCATAGCCACCACGCAAACGGTAGTGTTCTTCGAGTTCGTGGTACTCATGCAGTTTATCCTCATCCTCGAGAAAAGGTTCTAAGGCTTGCATGGCTTTCTCGAGTTCATCAAACTCGGTAAACGCCGATTCGACTGCCTCCAAAATACTCTGCCCAGCTTCAAATACTGGGTCTTGGGCAAGGGCGCGTACCGACAAACCGGGGGCGCGAATCACTTTGCCATTGGTCGGTTCTTCAATCCCAGCCATCATTTTCATAATTGTGGTTTTACCAGCGCCATTGCGCCCAACCACAGCTAAGCGTTCGCCTTCGTTAATCGTTAAAGAACAACCAACCAACACATCTTGTGAACCATAAAATTTTTCAACATTCTCGAGAGCCACTAACATACGAAAAAGTGTAACCCACCAGAAACCAAAACTCGAGGGCAGACTTTATGGCTTGAAGACTTTAAGGTGCAACATTAGCAGTTGCCGTTGACCCAAGCCCATCTGCGCCGATTGTTCCAGCAAACATTCCACAGTCAGGGAGGGCAAGGATTGGTATGTTGCCCGGCGACCCACCCAAACCAGATGTGAACAGATTGCCACTGACTAAGGCAGCACCGTTTAGTGTTCCACCTGTTCCTAAGTAAATGCCGCCGCCTAAGGCATCTCCGCCGTTACCACCATTGCCAGGTCGGAGGTCGCAAACGCCATCGGTCTCGAAGTCATCGCCAAATCCGCCATTTGCGCCTTTTCCACCAATCACTGCATTGTTGGATATGCTGCTGCTTTGCAAGGTTACGGCATTGGTGCTGTAAATACCTCCACCTTGGGCATGACCACCGACTTGCCCATTTCGGGTCACGGCAACTTGACCCGTCGCATCCTTGCCTTGGGCAGTATTGCTCGAGATTTTGCTGTATTGCACAGTCAGTGTGCCGGAATTTTGGATACCACCGCCTTGGGCAGTGCCACCTTGAGTGCTTGGTGCGGCGCGATTATTCTGAACTCGAGTTCCAAACAATGTGGCAGCTCCCGCGTTTTTAATACCCCCACCAGTGCCGCTCGTGTCGCGTCCGTTTTCTACGGTCACACCATAGAGGCGCAGAATGCCATTCGAGCTTACCGAAATGATTCCAGTGGTAGAATTTGTCCCATCCAGCGCTGCATTTTCTCCAGCCAGCAAATAAATGTTCTTGTCAATGGCGAGGCTGCTGTTCAGGGCAATTGGTTGGGTAAAACAAAAGATACCGATTGACTGTGCGTCGTTGATGGCGGTGCGTAAACTGCCCAATCCAGAATCAGCGTTACTCGAGATGACAATGACTGCACCGGCTGGGTTTTGAGTTTCAGTATCAAAACGTTGTGTCGAGCCTGTATCAGAAATCACAATTTGTTTTTGATAGCGGTTGTTGCCACTCAGTCCGCAAGCTGCACCGCCCAGCAGCGAAACTCGAGCCGTGCCAACAGGCAAGGCTGCCAAACCTGCGGTTGTTCCAGCCAAGACATCTTCTGGGGTTTGTACCAATTCACGCACTGTATCAGTAAAAATTAAAAACGTCATGCTGAAGCTATAGACCGAATTTGCGGTGTTCGGGACTTTTAAGCCAATGGTCACAGTAGCGGATTCAGTGTGAGCTATGGTGCGGTCATCGGAGTCGGACACCGATTGTGTGCCACGTTGCCGCGCTAAATAGCCGTAACCAAGTAAAAGCTCGCCTGAGTCTAAGTTTGTGCCTGCACTGGTGGTACGAGAAGTAATTTCAGCACTCGAGTAGACTTGCAAATCGGCTTTGGCTGGGTCTGGCGCAAAAGGTGCAGTCGAACAACTGCCCACCCCATGACGCGGCTGAACCGAATTGACCAAGGTCGAATTTGTATTGCCACCAAAATCCACAATGCTTTTTAGGGCGCTCGAGTTGACATTACCTGTTTTTTTAT
>JAYWHB010000120.1:0-4794 GCA_043777915.1 Deinococcales bacterium | reverse complement strand
TTTTGAGGCAATTCAGGGCTTTACTCCATTTCCTTACGAAGGTAAGCGTGTTGTCGTGTGCAGCCAAACCTTATCCGAAGTGCCAGCACATTTAATCGGCAAACTCGAGTTTGCGCGTCAACCCTTGCCAGATGTGGTACGGCAACTCGAGACTGAAGGCACAAAGCACATTTATGCCGATGGTGGGCAGATAATTACAGCGCTACTCGAGTTGGGGCTGGTCAACCGAATTGTTCTCACTCGAATGCCAGTTTTGCTTGGTTCAGGGATTCCACTTTTCGGGGCTTTGAGTGCTGATGTTATTTTGCAGCACATTAAAACAAAGACTTTCTCGAGTGGCTTAGTGCAGAGTGAGTATCAAATAAAGCCGAGTCTCGAGAACTAAGTATTGGCAATCGCCCCAAATGGAAGGCTTCAAATGTTGCACAATAGAGCATGGACATTGCCGCACTTAAAAAAGAAGCCAAAAGCAAGAAAACTATAGCCACACGACTGCTCGAGTTGGCAAAAACCCCAGACCCAACAGTACAGTATGCCGTGGCAGTCAATCCCAATGCGCCTTTGGCTGCCCTCGAGTACCTGAGTGGTCATGGAAAATGGACGATTCTTAAAGCCGTGGCGGTTCATCCTAATGTCAGCCTTGCAATTCTCGAGAAACTTTCAGTTCACAAGCAAGTTACGGTCTGTGAAGCCGTTGCCCAAAGCCATCAAGCCGATGAAAAGTTATTGTTGCAACTAGCGAAGCATATTGACGCGAAAGTGCGTCAGGCGGTAATTGCGAACAGCAATTGTACAAGTTCTATTTTTACGTTTCTAAGCCAAGATGCAGAATTCTTGGTTCGTAGTGATTTAGCTGGGCAAAGAACTTGCCCAGTGCCAATTCTCGAGCAATTGGCGCATGACCCAGATAAGTATGTTCGGGCATCAGTGGCTTGGAATGAAAATGTGCCAACACCTGAACTGCGAATTTTAGCCACCGACCCTGATGGCTACGTGCGGTCTAACACCATTCGTAACCTTAAAAACCGTGGCGAAAAGACTTTGCTGCTCACCCTTGCTCGAGACCCAAGTGAGGATGTTCGCCTTGAAATTGCCAATCTGTTTATTTGGCATGACCAGTTGCATCTGGGGCTTATTAACGATACTTCTGAAAAAATCCGTGAGACCTTAGCCGAGCATCATGAATTGCCGCCAAAACAAATGCTGATTCTAGCTTCGGACTCGAGTCAGAAAGTGCGGTATGCGATTGCTCGTAGAGTGGATAAATGTAAAAATGCTCTTGAATTGTTGGTAAAAGACCCATCTGCGGAGGTGCGCCGAGCCTTGGTATACGCCAATACGACCAGAGTTCCAAGTTGGGTTCTCGAAATTTTAGCAACTGATACGGACGAAACTGTACGGTGGCAAGTGGCAAGTAATTTCGATACATCGAAGGAAATCTTGAATAAACTGCTAAAAGACCCGAGTGATGATGTGCGGGCAAAAGCCACCGAAACCCTAAAATGGTTCTGAAAAAATACGCCACTTGCATAAAGTCTCGAGTACGGTATACTGCTCGGCGTGACGCGACGTTCCGCACAAGCGGCGGGGTCGTCGGGCGTTTTACAACCGAAAAGCAAACCAACAGCCAAAGTTGCTGCTGGTGCTGCGCGGTTGCTTGCCCGCGCCCAACTCGCTTTTACTTCTTTGCAACCACTCGAGACTGGCTTATATGCTGGGCTTCCCCAAGTGGCACGGCTCATGCTGTTTGCTCGAGATGAGCAAGCGGTGCTGCTGACCACACCCGAGCGAATGCGCTTATACAAGGATTTAGCGGTTTTGGGGCGTAAAAATAGTATCAACCCCGGAATTGCCGATTGGTCTGAACTCGAGCATCATGTGGTCTTGGATATTGCCACTGCGCTCGAGGACTTTCCGAGTGAACCCAATGCTTTTAGGCTCGAGTTAAAAGTTGGGCAAGCCTATACCCGAGATGATTTTTTATCGCGGCTCGAGGCTTTGGGGTACGAACGCGAAGAGAACCTAGACAAAGCTGACTTTGATAAAATCGATGGTTTTTTTAAGGTGCTGGGCGATACCTTAGAAATTACGATTAACCGCAGTGGTCAAGACAAAACCAAGCGCGAAGTCCGAGCCGAATTCTTTGGCGACGACCTCGAGAACCTCAAACTAAACGGCGAGAAAGTCAAGCATTTTAGCCTCGAGCCTCTGGGTGATTACGTGCCGGAAGTGGCTTGGGATAGTACCAGACTCGAGCGAATTGGTGGGCGGGTGTACCTCGATTCCCCAGAATTCTTTGAAGGCTACTTAACTGTTAAGCAAAATCTGCGCCTTTGGACGCACTTAAAAACCCGAGCCGTGATTAGTTTTGGAGCGACACCGCTTTCCCTCGAGACTAAACAATCCCTGCTTGAGCCAATGGCGTTTTATCGCGCTAGACTTAAAATGTTTGCCGAGGATGCCAAGAACTGGATAGACGAGGGCTACCGTGTGCAAGTGCTTTTGAAGCACGAACGCACTGGCGCATATTTACAAAGTAATGTCTTAAATGCCGAAAGCGGTGTACCGGTGGTTTGGGAATGGCGTGCCGAGCCTCAAATTGGCAAAGTCACGCTAACCCTTGGGACTGCCGAAGCGGGGTTCATTGACCGTGAAGCTAAACTGGTGGTGCTGACTGAAGACGCGCTCTACGGGTTTACGGGCGGGGCAAGTTTGCGAATGCGAAAATTGCGTGGCAACCCCGTTTCGGACACAATGGCGCTGACGGTCAATGATTACTTGATTCATCCCGAACATGGCATTGGGCAATTTCTGGGTCTCGAGTCACGGCTGGTGCTTGGGGTAATGCGTGATTACATTCATTTGCGTTACGCCAACGATGCCCGAATTTACTTGCCTGTCGAGCAATTGCCGTTTTTGAAGCGTCACCCCGGAACAACCGACGACCCGCCGCGTTTAAGTACCCTTGGCACAAACGATTGGGCGAAGGCTCGAGAAAAAGCCAAGAAGAATGCCGAGGAATTGGCGCAGAAACTGCTGATTCAGTACGCGGCACGGCAAGCCACTTCGGGTATTTCCTATCCACCCGCCCCGATGGAATGGGATACGGATTTTAATAAGAACTTCCCGTTTGAATTTACCAAAGACCAAGGTAGAGCCATTAAGGATGTCTACAAAGACCTCGAGCGTGCCATGCCAATGGATCGTCTTGTTTCGGGCGATGTTGGTTTTGGTAAAACCGAAGTTGCGGTTCGGGCAGCGCACCGCGTGGTTGCCAATGGTCGGCAAGTTGCGATTCTTGTGCCGACTACGCTTCTTGCTGAGCAGCACCTCGAGACAATAAGGCGGCGCTTTGCAGATACTCCTGTGATTGTCGCGGGACTCTCGAGATTCACACCAAACAAAGAAGTTGAAGGGGTTTTTAAGCACCTGCGAGAAGGCAAAATAGACATTGTGATTGGCACACACCGCCTTCTTGCCGAACAGTTATCATTTAAGAATCTTGGGCTGTTAATCATAGACGAAGAACACCGTTTTGGGGTGATGCAAAAAGAAAAACTCAAAGCCTTAAAAGCTGGCGAACTTTCACTCTCGAGTTTTAGAGATGTGGTGCTGGACAGCGAAAAAGACTCCAAGCCCAAAGCCCGTAAAATTGGCTCAAAAACCGCCCAAGCCGCCTCGAGTATCGCCCATGATTTGTCCAGCATTATGGGTAATGTGATTGGCGTGAAGCGCGAACGCAAAGTCGAACTGACCGAACACGCTATAGATGTGATGACCCTTTCGGCAACGCCAATTCCGCGTACCTTGTATATGAGCATGGTCGGCTTACGTGATATGTCGCACATTGCCACACCACCGGCTGGACGCAAGCCGATTCAAACCGTGCTTTCACCTTTTGACCCATTTACTGTCCGAGATGCAATACTTTACGAAATGGAACGCGGCGGCAAATGCTTCTATATTCATGACCGCGTAGCCAGTATCGGCAGACGCGCTCAGTACCTGCAAACCCTGATTCCAGAAGCCCGAATTGCTGTGGCACACGGTCAAATGCCTGACGGCGAAATTGAAGAAATTATGCAGGGCTTTGAAGAAGGTGCTTTTGATGTGTTGGTTGCCACCACAATTGTCGAATCGGGCTTAGATATTCCCGAAGCCAATACGATTTTGATTGAGCGTTCAGATCGCCTTGGTTTGGCGCAACTGTATCAACTTCGTGGGCGTGTGGGTCGTCGGCAGACCGAAGCCTTTGCGTACTTCTTCTATCCACCGCGTTTATCCGAAAATGCCGAACGGCGCTTGTGGGCAATTGCCGATTTAACCGACCTTGGCAGTGGGCATTTATTAGCCGAAAAAGACATGGAAATTCGTGGGGTCGGTAATATTCTTGGGGCAGAACAACACGGGCATATTCAAAATGTTTCGCTCGAGGTCTACACCGAACTTTTGGGTGAAGCGATTGGCAAACTAAAAGGCGAAGAAAAAATCATTCCTCCACGCCTTGCCATAGACCTAAAGGTCAACGCTCGTCTCGAGCCAGAATATATTCCCGAAGAACTTGAGCGCATCGAATACTACGGGCGATTATCGGAGAGTACATCTTTGGGCGAAATTTCTCGAGTCGAACGCGAAATGAAATCCAAGCACGGCGTTGTGCCTCTCGAAGTGCATAATTTCCTCGAGTTAGCCCGACTTCGGGTCATCGGCACAGCCAAAGGTGCAATGAGCATCGGCGAGACCATGACCCAATTGGTGGTGCAGTTCGCACCAAATCGGGGCAGTTTGGATTAC
>JAYWHB010000119.1:0-13729 GCA_043777915.1 Deinococcales bacterium | reverse complement strand
AAGATGCAATTTTGCAACTCGGACAAGAAAGTGCGGCGTTGCTGATTCAAGCTGCTAGTAGCGATAGCCTGAATTTCTTAAAGGCTTTACGCAATGCTAAAGTACAAACTGCAAGAGGGACACTGGAATTTAAGCGTAACCAAAACCAGAATACGCTTTACCTCGAGAAAAACGGGGTTCGGCGGGTTCTCGAGACGGTCTCTGAAATGCACCCACGCTTAAACGATTTACGCTCGGGGATGCGCTCTGGGTTCACCAACACCTACATGGTTTAATGTCAGTATGTACATTGCCTTACAAACCGAAGCAGAAGCGGACATTCCGTTTCTGCTCGGGCTTTATGCCGATTCTCGAGCCGAAGAAATGAGGGCTGTGCCGTGGACAGACGAGCAGAAAAAAGTTTTCCTCGAGAGCCAATTTTTGGCTCAACGCAGTCACTATTATCAACATTACCAAGGCGCAGCTTTTGATTTGATTTTACTGGATGGTGTCCCAGTCGGGCGGCTTTATGTGCATCGGGGCATTGAAATCCGTCTGATGGATATTATCGTCAGCCCAGAATACCAAAAACGCGGTATTGCCAAATGGTGTTTCGAGCAGTTATTTATAGAAGCCAAAGAATCTGGTTTAGATATTACCTTGCACGTCGAAATTAACAACCATGCTCGGGACTGGTACAAACGCATGGGCTTTACCGAACTCGAGACCGAAGCCACAGGGGTGTACGTCAAAATGCTTCTTCAAAGTAAACCATGAAATACCTGAGTGCCATTTGCCAAGGGCTGCTTATTCTAGGATTTAGTAGCGGATTAGGTATCGCTTTAGTCTATTGTCAACAACAATTCAAATGGAATTCTGAGTATCTGCAATTGGCTTTGTTGGCGGTTGGTATCACCGTGAGTTTATGGGCATACTTTTTCTACACACAAGCGATCAAAGAATTTCATCAATCCTTAGATGATTGGGATTAACTAAACACTGCTTCGAGTTGCACGCCCTCACCATCTTTTGCAATCGGGACAAGAAAAATCTCGAGCCGCCCAAGCGAATTGTGCAGCAGTGCATATGTGCCTTGGGGGGCTGGGACTGGAGATGCGAACAACAAAGAAAAAGCGGTACGTGGCGCACTTTCACGGGTACTCTGTGCGTTTGCCTCTAACAAAGTAAAAGCCACGTCGCTTTTCTCGAGCTTAAATTCTTGGGTTAATAATGTCCGAAAATGCTCCAAGGTCATTTCTGATAATTCCATCTTAAACTCCTTGTGTGCTTAAAAACTCGAGATTTGCTCGGTAACTCGCAGGTAAACCCCAGTTTAGCCAGTGGCTTGGTGGTTGGGCTACTGCGATGTCCTGTACTGAATTTCCCAAAGCAATCATCTCGAGCAGTTGTTGGTGCATAGCTTCAAAAAGATTGGTTGTGCCAACTGCCCCATGCCCCGGGATAATTTGCACAACGCCCTGTATTTGCGAAAGGTCATGAAGGCGCTCTAACCAACGCATTGGGTTTCCATGTGCCATAAAACCAAGGTTTTGATTCAGCACCAAATCACCCGTCATCAGCACATCATCTACAATCAGAACAGCATCCGAGGTGGTGTGTCCAACCCCAAAGGTCTGAATTTGGGCGGTGCGTTTTGAACCCACCAGTTCAAGCGAACCCGAGAAAGTAAGATTGGGTAACGAAGGTTTGAACTCAGGCAAAAACACTTGCAGCATCTCGAGTTCAGCCAGTTCTAAAGCCAGTAAGTTCTTCTCCCAAATTGTGATTGCCACTATTTGCTGCAACTCGAGGCTTGCCTCGGTAAAACTCTCTACCATAAGCCGTGCAAACCTTGCCTGCATCAAATCTCTGGTGGTACTGCTCGAGATAATCGTGGTATCAGCAAAAACTTGGTTGCCTAAGCAATGATCCAAATGATGATGCGAATTTACTAAGTACGACACAGGTCTTTGGGTGGTTTCCTCAGCTAAATGCCGTAACTCGAGGGCAGCAATAACTGACATGCCCGAGTCAAAGACCAGTGTTTTATCACCAAGGTCAACAATTGCAGCATTGGACATGGCATAGGTTAGGTTTTGGCTAATGGCTGCCCAAACACCATCGGCGACTGGCTCGAGTGCAAAATACGACATGGCAGACAGCATAACATGGTAAGACTTTAGTGTTTCTAAGTAGAATTATTATCATGCTATGCTTGAGGTATGTTACGTTCATTGCAACTTAAGAATTTTCGGTCATTTCAACGGTTTTCTATGACTGAGCTTGGACGTGTTAATTTACTGGTTGGAACAAACAATTGTGGTAAAACTTCGGTGCTTGAAGCAATTCAAATTTTAACAGCCCAAGGTCAACCAGAAATACTCTGGAATTCTTTGGCGCAGCGTGGTGAACGAAGTTCATCTGAGAACGCTCGAATGCTGGTTTCAGATGTACGTCATTTGTTTTATGGGCATCGGCTCGAGCCAGAATTGGCGTTAGAAATCAGTGGCAAAAACGACCTTAGCACTTTTACTTTTACTGCTCAGGTGAACGAAAACCAAGATTCACAACTGCCGCTTGACATGACCATAGATTCACAAATCCCCATGAATCTCAAACTGCATTGGTTAGGGCAAGACAGCAATGTCATCGAAATACCATTGGTGGATAAACCACGTCTCGAGGCTTTGCGGATAAGTTCGCGCTTACGCCAACATCCAGCCATTCGTTTTATTACTACCAGTGCGCTTGATAAAGATAGAATTGTTGCAGATTTTGAGAATATCGTTTTAACCGACGAAGAACAAATTGTTTCGGACGCATTAAAAACCATTGAACCAACCTTGGAGCGTATTGCACCTGTTGGTTCAATGGAGCGACGTAATTCATACGCTGAACGTGGTGGAATGATGGTCAAACTATCAAATAGCCTTGAACGTATTCCAATCGGTAGTATGGGCGATGGAATCTGGCGAATGCTAGGGATTGTTTTGTCTTTGGTGAATGCCAGAGGTGGGGTTTTACTGATTGATGAAATTGACACGGGACTTCATTACACCGCAATGGAACACATGTGGCGCGTGGTCAAAGAAACGGCGGCTAGGTTAGATGTTCAAGTCTTTGCCACCACCCATAGCCGTGATTGTTACGAAGCATTAGCCTCGGTTGCACGTCCTGAAGCCTCTAAGAACAGTGAAATTTCAATTCAACGTATCGAGAAAACAAAAGAAAAAGCCGTGTTTTTCACTGAGCAAGAAATGGTCATTGCGGCTGAACGGGCGATTGAGATTCGATGAAACGACAACCAAATATCAACAAAATACTGCTTGTTGAAGGCGAAGATGATAAACGGGTTATTCCAGAATTGATCGAAAAAACTGGTAAAATCGCATGGGAAACAGGAAATACAACGATTGTTGGGATTCGGGTTTTAGGTTCTAAGTCTGATTTACTCAAAGAAGAGGAAATCCAGACAGCCTTAAAGGGTTCTGGTTTGCAAGCATTAGGTATTTTAATAGATGCTGATGAAGATGCAAATGCTTGCTGGCAAAGTATCCGACATCAACTCGAGCAGACCTATCCAAATTTACCAATGGAGTTGCCAAGCACAGGTTTGATTGCCCAAGCACCAGAACAACCAAAATTTGGAGTTTGGGTTATGCCCGACAATACCAACCGTGGAATGCTCGAGACTTTTTTACTGCATTTACGTCCGACTTCACCTTTGCTCGAGTTATCCGCCAAAGTGCTAAAAATGGCACAAGAAAACGGCGCACCATTTAAGGAAGCCCATACCGATAAAGCCCAAATCCATACTTGGTTAGCGTGGCAAGACCCACCAGGTCGTCAGATGCACAATGCCATTCAAGAAAAAATGCTGACTGAAAACAGCCAGTTGCTAACCGATTTTCTGGGTTGGTTCTACGAATTGTATGACCTTATACCAAGTTGTGTTAATCAGTCGCGTATTTTGACTGATTAACCGACTAAAAGGAGTGACAAAAGAACCAAATTAACGCATGAACGACAGTTTGACCGTCTTTTTGGTCAAACGAGAGTGATTAAGTTAATTTGGTATTACACCCCAATAGCCCGTTGCAGCGCCTCGAGTGTGGCTGGGACTGGATTCTCGAGACTGGCGAGTTTACTGGCAGTGGTTGGGTCTTTTAAGCCGTGTCCAGTCAGGGTGCAAACAATTCTCGAGCCGTCTGGAATGCGTCCTTCTTTAATCATTCGCCATGCCCCAGCAAAACTGGCAGCACTGGCAGGTTCGCAAAACATCCCTTCTCGAGCCAAAAATTGATAAGCGGTTAAAATTTCTTCGTCGGTTACAGCTTCAATCACTCCACCAGATTCATCTCGTGCGCCGATGGCATAACACCAACTGGCAGGGTTGCCAATGCGGATGGCTGTGGCAATCGTTTCGGGTTTTTCGACAGCGTGACCAAGCACAATTGGGGCTGCACCTGCGGCTTGAAAGCCAAGCATGATTGGTTTTCTGGGGATGGTGTTATCAGCAAAAAGTTCAGAGTACCCTTTCCAATGGGCAGTAATATTTCCTGCGTTCCCTACAGGCATGGCGTGGTACTCGGGAGCATCCCAGTCAAAACTTTCGGCAACTTCAAAGGCAATGCTTTTTTGCCCTTCGATACGGTACGGATTAACACTATTGACCAGAGCAATTGGCGTGACTTGGCAGAGTTCACGCACCAAACGCAGCGCATCATCAAAGTTTCCTTCGATCTGCACAATTTTCGCGCCCATTAAAATCGTTTGGGCAATTTTACCGGCTGCTACATACCCTGCTGGCAGCACAATAATACAGTCAACTCCTGCTCGGGAGGCGTAAGCGGCTGCGGCTGCACTGGTATTGCCAGTGCTGGCACAGGCAATGGCTTTTGCGCCATCCTCGAGTGCTTTAGAAACCGCCATCGTCATGCCTCGGTCTTTGAAGCTGCCCGTCGGGTTTGCCCCATCAAACTTGGCAAAAATACGAATTCCACGCTCCCGAGATTCGGGTGTGCCACGAAGTTCAACCAGTGGGGTGTCACCTTCGCCAAGTGAAATGACTGGGGTCAGTTCGGATACTGGCAGTCTCGAGCGCCAACGCTCTATTAAACCACGGGCTTTGAAGGGTGGATGGGTGGCGGCTAAAGTCATGGGTGTAGTTTAACTCGAGAAACAGCAGATTGGCAGCCAAAGAGTTAGACAAGACTGGTTTGTTGGGTTAGTTCGTAGAATTCCTCGAGCTTGGCTTGCAACAATGCCCTGTCTGGCAATTGGGTTAAATACTTAGCAACCAAGGCTGGCGAAGTGCTTCTTGCAAGGGTATATTCCACCACTTGGGCATCTGCATTTTTGCAAAGTAGCACGCCAATACTTGGAGCTTCATGGGCTTGGCGGTGGTCTCGGTCTAAGGCTTCTAGGTAAAACTCGAGTTGCCCCATGTGTGCGGGTTTGAAATCCTCTATTTTGAGTTCAAATGCCACCAGTGCTTGTAAGCCACGGTGGTAAAGCAGTAAGTCAATAAAAAAATCTTGCATTCCGACTTGAACTCGGTAATTCTCGCCAATAAAGGCAAACCCACTGCCCAACTCGAGTAAAAATTGTTTTAAGTGCATCACCAGTCCGTGTTGCAAATCGGTTTCTGAATGCTGCACGGGTAAGCCTAAAAACTCGAGTAAATATGTGTCCTTAAAAGTTTGTATGGCTTTTGGTTGCGTGGCTTTTAGGGTATTTGAAGCCTGTACTGGGTTTTGGATGCTGCGTTCAAAAAGTGCGCCGTTAATTTGTCGCTCGAGTTCGCGTTTTGTCCAGCGTTCTTGGCGGGTCATGGTTAAGTAAAATTGGCGTTCTTCTGGGGTATTGGTTTTGCCTAAAATCAGAAGATGATGACTCCAATGGAGTTCTCTCACCAGTGGTGAGAGAACTTGTTCTTTGGTATAAAACCCATAGAACTGACGCATTCTCCACAGGTTCTGGCTCGAGAAGCCCTTGAGGTCTGGGCGTTGTAGCTGCAACCAATTTGCCAATTGCTGTACTGTGCCTTTTCCCCAACCTTCCTGCTCGGTTTTTTGGTGTAAATATGCCCCGATGTTCCAGTACAATTCTATCAATTCATGGTTGATTAGGCTTTCAACTCGAGAACGGGTTTTTTGAATCAACTCGAGAACCAGACGAAAATCTGTTGAATGAGTGGTATCCAATGCCATGATTGTAGTTTAACCTCACAATGTCTGGACAACCAAGGCTCAAGTCATGAATTTTGCAGCACAGAAAATCCCGTTTAAGCCAAGTACAATAAATCCATGATTAAACCATCCCGCGAATACGATTTCCCAGTGGTCAAAGATGGGGTGCATGTTAAAGGCGCACCTGCGGTGCGAGAACGCAAACCCGATTGGTTAAAAGTCTCACTGCCAAGCGGTATCGGTTACTCGAGCATCAAGGATATTGTCGGGCGGCATGGACTGGCAACCGTCTGCCAAGAAGCAATGTGTCCAAATATCGCCGAGTGCTGGAGCGCTGGCACAGCCACCTTTATGCTGTTGGGCAGTGTTTGCACTCGGGCATGTAAGTTTTGCGCCGTCAATACAGGCAATCCTCTTGGGCGACTTGACCTAAGCGAACCCGAACATATTGCCGAATCCGTCGAACTGATGGGCTTAAAGTATGTGGTGCTGACCAGTGTTGACCGTGATGACCTGCCAGATGGCGGCGCGGCGCATTTTGCCCGAACTGTACAAGCCATTAAAACCCGAGTCCCACACGCCAAGGTCGAAGCCCTGACCCCAGATTTTCAAGGCAATCTCGAGTCTGTTTATGCCGTGATTGATAGCGGTGTCGAAGTCTATGCCCAAAACCTCGAGACAGTGCGGCGTTTAACTCACCCAGTCAGGGACTCGAGAGCAGGTTACGAACAAACCCTGCGGGTCTTGGCTGGTGCAAAAGCCTATAAGCCCAATGTTTACACCAAAACCAGTCTAATGCTTGGGCTGGGCGAAACCCGTGAAGAAATCCGTGAAGCCTTAACCGACATAAAAACTGCCAAGGTGGACATTGTGACTTTCGGGCAGTATTTGCGCCCGACCCGCAATCACTTGGCAGTCGAGCGCTACATTCCACCCTCAGAATTTGATGAAATCCGAATTGAAGCTCTCGAGTACGGGTTTCTCGAGGTCGTCGCGGGTCCGCTGGTTCGCTCGAGTTACAAAGCCGAACAGGTCTTAAAGGGCTAAAAATAAAAGCAGGCAAAAGGCGAAGGGCAAAAGTAAAAACCCTTTGCCTTTCGCCTTTCGCCTTTTTACCTTAGCTCTACGCTGCTTGGCTCGAGGCGTACACCTTCGACCAGTTTTCCTGTGCCGTCCACGGGGGTCAGTTCGGTTTGGTTATTGCCAGCCACACCTAGGGCAAAGACGACCTGGCTGACCTGTTCGCTTGTGCCGATGGCGAGAACCGTAAAACTCGAGGGGGTTGGATTGGCGTTTTCTAAGGCGGCTATTTTAACCAGAATACTTTCCCTGATTACGCTTTTTAAGGTTGCCGAGATTCGGCGCGGTTCATAACTCAGGATTTTGATGTTGCTGGGGGCATCTACCCGAACATCGCTCGAGAAGAAACCGTCAGGGCGACTGCTGATGTTGATACTGGCTTCGAGGTTACTGCTTTGGATTTGTTCAAGTTCGCCTCGAGCGCCTTGGATTTGTAAGCGAATGGTTTTGGGTAAATCCCGAATCACGCGGTTTTCGTCCAGTCCCCTAATTTCAAGCGGTATTTCTAAGCCTCTGGTGGCAGTGCTTCGCCGTTCATTGGTGGCAGCAAACCATAAGGCAATGGCAATCAGTAATGCCCCGAGTTTGGCAAACCAGTTTTCCAAGATGTATTTTTCGAGGTGCAATTTAATTGGCATTACTGACCTCGCTGGCTTGTGTTTCTTTTAATTTTTGTCGGGTCAACTTAAAAAAATTGCGTCCGATTCGGGGACTGCGTGGTTTTTGGGCGGCACTGCTGCGGAGTCGTTCTCGCAATTCAAGTACGGTTAAATCTGGGCTAAGCACACCATCTTCGGCTAAACGAACCGAACCGCGTTCCTCGGAAATCACCACAATCAGTGCGTCGGTTTGTTGTGATAATCCCAGTGCCGCACGGTGACGAGTACCATATAAGCGCTGTACCCCGCTCGAGTCGCTTTGCAGTGGAAATAAGCAACCGGCAGCGCGGATTCTGCCGTGTTGGACAATCACACCACCATCGTGCAGAGGGGTGTTACGGGCAAAAATCGTCTCGAGCAGTCCACTCGAGACCTCAGCATCAAGTTTAATCCCACTGCCTGCATAATCGCCCAGTGGGGTTTGGCGCTCCAAGGCAATTAAAGCACCAATTTTGCGTTCAGCCAACCATTCGACGGCTCTGGTAATTTCGTTTAATGCCAGCATTTGTGGTGCATCCTCGGTTTGGCGCGGTCTGCCAACCCGCTCGAGAACGGCTCGCAATTCGGGTTGAAAAATCACAATCAGGGCAAAGACCCCAATCGCGGCAATTCGCTCGAGAATAGCGTAAAAAGTGGTTAAGCCAAGCCACTGCGCCGCATACAGTGCTGTGCCAAAAACTACCAATCCACGCACCAAATTGAGGGTGTGTGAATCTGCCATCAAGCGGTAGGCTTGGTAAAGCAGGACGGCAACAAGGGCAATGTCTAAAAAATCTAGGAGGGTAAACATGGTAAAAAAAGAACCTTAATTTGTTGGCAGCAAGACCCACAATTTCTTTTTTCTCGTCCCTCCTTCCTCTAAAATCTTTTCTTAGCCTACTCGAGAATCCAAAATCGCGCCTCGGACAATTGGCGTAGAACAGTCATACATCCAAAAGTCAGGCAAACGTCTGATTGAGTCTGATTAGACTTTTAGCCATGAAGTTGCTGTTTTTGTCTTTCCTCTTTTCTCTTTTCTCTTTTCTCTCGAGCGCCTCTGCCCATGCTGTGGCAGTCAACTTAGATGTCTTCAGCGAGAAAAAAGATTTGGTGGTCTTAATGAATGGAGTCCAAGGCGAACCGATTAACGGCGCGAGTTTGGCATATAGTTTGCTGTCCGAAACAGGCGAGGTCTCGAGCGGCGTGGTTAAACCTGTAGCAGATGGTGAGTACCGCGTGGTGGTTAGTGTGCCAAGTGGGGCATACACCCTGAAACTCCGAGATACCACTTTTCCTGCCGAGGCGCTCGAGGTGGCAAAGGCAGTGCAATTCCCATTGACCCAATCGGTGCGGTTGTTGTTACCAGCTTCTAAAGCGGGGCAACCAGACCTGACTTTACTGGTGGTTTTGGCTGCCCTACCTGTGGTGATTGCGTTGCTGGCACTGGCTTTTGTGCTGTTTGTTCGCCCTAAAAATAAGGAAGTGCCACTTTGAAAGCCCTGTTTTTGCTGTGTTTACTGCTGGCTTGCGCTCCAGTTAAGCAAAACGAACTGACGGTTAAACTTGAAATTACCAACCCTAAAGTCGGTAAAGTGCCAATCGTGCTGATGCTCGAGTATCAAAGTAAACCCTTGACCAAAGCAGCAGTTACGGTGCGTGGCGATATGACCCATGCAGGGATGTCGCCAGTCCAAGCCGAAGCTCGAGAACTGGGGGCTGGGCGCTATGCCCTAGATAACTTTGGCTTTACGATGTCGGGCGATTGGGTGCTGAGCATCACCGCCAAAAAAGGCGCACAGACCCTAAACGGCGAGGCTAAACTTGGGGTTAATCCGTGACGCTTGATGTTTTGCGTCTCCCGATTCTTGGTTCGTTTTTGCGTTGGCGCTACTCGAGATTTGTACTGCAAGTGCCTCTGTTTGTACTTGCCTTACTTGCGATTTATGATGGTTTTACAGGGCGACAACTTGCACCAACCAACACCGCAACTGTGGCAGTTTGGGTGCATTATCGTGGTTTGGTGGCATTGGGGCTGGCGGTCTTTGGTAATCTATTCTGTGCGGCGTGTCCTTTGATGCTGACTCGAGGTTCAACCAAGTTTCTAAAGCGGTTCTTGCCAGAATTTCGTTTTCCTAAAAATTTACGCAATAAATACTTGGTGATTGGCGCGACGGTGTTATTTTTGTTCACTTACGAATATTTTGATTTGTGGGCAAGCCCTTGGATTACAGCTTGGCTGATGATTGCTTATTTTGCGACGGCACTGGTGGTGGATGCTGTTTTTCCCGTCGGGACGTTTTGTAAATATGTTTGTCCACTTGGTAATTTTAATTTTGCGTTATCTAAAGTCAGTCCAACCCAAATTACCGCCGTAGACCAAAATGTGTGCAATTCCTGCGAAGGAAAATACTGCTTAACTGGCAGACTCGAGACCAATTCAACTCGAGCGCCAATACAGGGTAATCGGGCGGAACATGTCTTACTCAAACTCGAGCCGATAAATACCAAGACCATCGGAACTTTCCCCAGCTGCGAGACCAATTTATTTGTGCCGAGCATCCAAAGCAACGAAGATTGTACTTTATGTCTGAACTGTCTTCGGGCGTGTCCTTACGATAATGTTGCGCTCGAAATCAGAAACCCTCTGCGTGAAGCGATTGTAAACAGACCAAAATCAGATTGGACTTGGTTTGTGGTTTTGCTGACTTGGACGGGTTTACTGAATGCCTTTGCGATGATTCCACCTTATTTCGGGCTGGCAGCATGGTTGTCTGCCCTTCTTAACACTCGAGACGAGGCGTTATTACTTGGAATTATTTTTACCGTGGCGCTTGGGCTTGGTTTTAGCCTAACGCTACTAGCTGCCAAGTTTTCTCGAGGTTCGCTCAGGGATTGGGTTGGGGTTTTATATCCTTTAATGCTGGCAATTTGGGGTGGGCATTATTTGTTCCATTTTATAACAGGTGCAAGTACCTTACTACCCAATATCATCAACCTGTTGATACGCCTAGGCTTACCGCTCGAGCCTCCAGCTTTGGTTGGCACAGTTCGTTTAGATGCGATTTTTCCGTTTCAAGTCGTGGTTTCGTATTTAGCGTTTTTTGCCAGTCTCTACATTGCTTATCAAAAAGCCTCTGGGCAAAAGCGCTTAGCTCGAGAGGTGCTACTGATTATTTTGCCGCAAGTGTTTTTGGTACTGCTTATCAATACCATCACAATTCTGATTTTTTCCCAACCGATGCAGGCTCGGGGCAGTTTGCTGCTGTAGCCTAGGCACTTTTATGAGAGAAAAAAAATACAATCGGTCTTTTAGTACATATTTAATTCGTCAAAAACAATATCAATCGAATTGAATTGCAAATCACAAAAAAACCACTATGGTAGCTTTATGAGGAAATAAGGCAGATTAGCCCAATTCACTAATAATTGCTCTCACACAATGACAAAGCCATGTTGACCACCTTTTTTAAGCCGTTTCTTCTCAGAGTTGACTTTGCCTGCTCTCATTGTGTTAAAATCTTAAATTGGAGCAGCGTCACGACAGAACCTCTTCGCGTAAGCGAAAACCCCAAACGGTTCTCAAGTACCTGCAACGTGCAACGCCTACGCCAATTGGTACGTCTAGGACAATCGAGAGAGGAAACACGGCAACTCGCCTCGAGACCCCAAAGATAAGCCAAAAAGCCAAAAAGCCGCGCATACCTTTAGGGGGTAGTAATGAAGAAAATCACGGCTGCAATGTTGTTGACTGCTGCGCTTAGTGCGGGTGTAACCGCTTTCGCGCAAACAGGCACAAACCCAACTGGGCAAGTAGATCCAGCAACTGCCCAAACCCAGAACCAGAAACCAGCCGAACTGAAAGACGTTCCAGCCGGTCACTGGGCATCCGCCGCCATTCAAGTCGCTGCGAACTGCGGTATCGTTCGTGGTTTCCCAGATGGCACATTCCGTGGTAACGAAGCTGTTACCCGTTACCAAGCCGCCGCCATCATCGCTCGTTTGCTCGACGCTGTTCGCAATGGCGAATGCGGTATTCCAAGGTACGCCACCAAAGCCGAATTGGATGCTGCTATCGCTGCCTTGCCAAAGCCAGTTACTCCAGGTGGTCAAGTTATTGATACCAGTAAGTTCTTGACTGCTGCTGACTTGGTTGTCTTGCAAAACGCCATCCAAGAATTGGCTGCTGACCTTGCCCAACTTGGTGTTCGCGTTGCCGAACTCGAGGATAATGCAGTCACCGCCGACGATTTGGCTCGAGTTGAAGAAATTGCAACCCAAGCCCGTGACCTCGCCGAAGCGGCGGCTGCTGCTGCCCAAGAAGCCAATGACGGCGCTGCAAACGCTGCTGCTGCTGCTGCTGGCGCACAACAAACTGCCGATGCTGCTGGTGGGGCTGCTGACGCTGCTGCTGCTGCTGCTGTGGCTGCCCAACAAACCGCCGATGACGCTTTGGCTGCTGCCCAAGCTGCTGCTGACGCTGCCATGGCTGCACTTGATGCTGCTAAAGCTGCCCAAGCCTCGAGTGACGCAAATGCTACCGCCTTGGCTGCTCGTGCTAGTGCTGCCCAAAGTGCTGCTGACGCTGCTGCTGCTGCTGCTGCAATGGCTGCCAAAAACGGCGATGCCAATGCTGCTGCCTTGGCTCAACAAGCCAAAGATGCTCAAGCTGCTGCCGATGCTGCTGCTAAAGCTGCGGCTGATGCCCAAGCTGCTGCTAATGCCAACATTGCCGTTGTCGCTGCTCGCGCTACTGCTGCCCAAGATGCGGCTGAAGCTGCTCAAGCTGCTGCCGATGCTGCCCAACAAACAGGCGATGACGCTTTAGCTGCTGCTGCTGCTGCCCAACAAACCGCCGATGACGCGCTTGCTTCGGCTGCTGCTGCCCAACAAACTGCCGACGACGCAACTGCTGGTGTAGAAGTTGCACAACAAACCGCCGATGACGCAATCAACGCGGCTGCAAATGCCCAACAAGCTGCCGATGACGCAATGGCTGTTGCAATGGCTGCCCAAGAAGCTGCCGACGCTGCTGCTGCTGCTGCCGAAACTGCCCAACAAACTGCTGATGATGCAATGGCTGCTGCTGCTGCTGCCCAACAAGCTGCCGATGACGCTGCTGCTGGTGTAGAAGTTGCCCAACAAAGCGCTGACGACGCATTAGCTGCTGCGGCTACTGCCCAAGAAACCGCCGATACTGCCCTTGCTGCGGCTGAAGATGCAATGGTTGCTGCTGCTGCTGCCCAACAAAGCGCCGATGACGCTGCTGCTGGCGTAGAAGTTGCTCAACAGAGCGCCGATGACGCACTTGATGCGGCTGCAAATGCCCAACAAACCGCCGACGACGCAATGGCTGCTGCCATGGCTGCCCAAGACGCTGCTTTGGCTGCTGCCGATGACGCTGCTGCTGCTGCTGCTGCTGCTGAAGTCGCTCAACAAACCGCCGATGATGCTTTGGCGCTGGCGCAAGAAGCACAACCAGCCGGCGATTACGCGACCAACGATGACTTGGCAGGAGTTGCAGAAACTGCTAACCAAGCCCGTGACCTCGCCGAAGCCGTTGCTGCTGCCCTCGAGAACATGCCAGAAGGCGTTGACCCAGAAGCCTTCGCTGCTCTTGCGGACCAAGTAGAAGCCACCAGCATTGCTGCTGACACTGCTTTGGCACAAGCCCGTGAACTCCAAGACCGCTACGATGAGTTAAACGGACGCATTGACGACCTCGAAGCACAATTTGGCGAACTTGGCGCAACCGTCGAAGGTCAAGCCGATAGCATTGCTGCTTTGAATGACCTTGTTGTGCTTTTGAACCAAGATGTCTTGAGCCTCCAAGACAAAGTAACC
>JAYWHB010000118.1:0-13743 GCA_043777915.1 Deinococcales bacterium | reverse complement strand
AGCACGAGATTTTTGTCGTAGGGGCGAGGCATGCGACCATGCCCGTAAGGTGCGCGTATATGGTCAAGAAGCCTCGCCCAACGATTCACGGATTTTATCTTCGGATAGTTCCTAAGAAACAACCGTCCCCATACCCTCGAGTGCCTTCGTGACTGGTTTCTCGAGTCGTGCATCACCAAAAATAACCCTTTGGCAGCCACCTTGGACGGCTTCGGCTGCGCCCAATACTTTTTTCTTCATGCGGTCTTGGGCAAACTCGAGGTAACTTTCTACATCATTGGCTGGGATGTGTTTAATTAAACTGCTTTCGTCTGGAAAGTTGCGTAAAAGTCCGGGAACGTTGGACAAAAGCAGTAAGGCTTCGGCTTTTAGTTCGGTGGCGAGGGCGGCGGCGGCTCGGTCTCCATCTACGTTGATGGCAACACCCTCAAAACTCGAGGCGGGTGGGGTCAGGACTGGTAAATATCCGTTATCCAGCAGTAAATGCAGCAATGCGCCATTGACTTTTTCGACTGTTCCGGTGTGGTCGCCACGTAAGATTTTGACTTTTCCGTTTTCGACTGCCCGCACCGAATCTTTGTGTTTACCCTCAAAAATCCGTCCATCCAGTCCAGACAATCCGACAGCATTGACACCTCGGCGTTGCAAACGTTCGACAATGCCTTTGTTTTGTTTGCCACAGTAGACCATTTCAAAAATTTCTAAGGTCTCGCGGTCGGTGAACCGACTGGTGTATCCACTTGGGCTGGTCACAAATTTAGGCGGATGCCCGAGTAATTCGGCAATTCGGTTGGTTTCGGCGCTGCCACCGTGTACCAAGACAAGTTTTTTGCCCTCGAGCCATAGGTCGGCTATATCGTTACACACCGCGTCATAATCAATTCCTAGACTTCCGCCAACTTTAACAACGATCATTTTTAGATTCTAACAAGTTCAAAGCCTGTTCGTATTAACGAAACTCATTGCGCGGACTGATGCTCAAGCCACTTTGAACAGCGATTGCAGAAGTATAAGTAACCCGCCGCATCCGAATAACTCGAGGCATTGGGGGCTGTTGGTCAGCCGCCGTAATTACTCTTCAGTCTCTTCATCCTCGGGTGCATCCACATTATTTTTCATGATTTCGCGCAAAACCGTGGTGGCAAAACTGCCTTTGGGAAGACTAAACGAAACCCAATACCCATCTTCGGTCGCTTCGAGCTTGGTTTCCTCGAGCTTAATGCGGGTGATTCGCCGTGCGCCTTTGCGGTCAGCAAAATGCGTCCAGTTGAGGTCAAACAGGCTTAACACTTCGGTCTCGAGGGCATGGGCATGGGCTTGAGCCGCCATGATTTTTCGTCCATGCAGAGGGGCGGTGCTGCTGATTTCAAGGGCTAAGGCTCGAGCCGAGTCTATAATTGCGTCTTCGACCGTAAAAATCCCACCTGTTTCGTGTTTTTTAGCCACATCACCCAGCAGTACACTTTGGAATAAGTCACGTTCGATGCGTAAGCGCAAATTATGATTAAACAACAAACTCTGCAAACTCGAGATTAAAAAGCGCTTGATTTGAATGCTTTCTGAACCTTTCATTTTGCCGTTTAAGACCAGTTCAAGTCCGCGTATGGCATTGCCGCCCGTGTTGCCAAAGCGTTGGATACCAAAATAATTGGGGATGCCTGTAGCGCGTAGGTACTCGAGAATGGCTGTGGCTTTGAGAACTGCCTCTGAACCCGAGCCGCGCACCCGCAGCCGAAAAGTATTGCCCCGCAAATGCCCCATGCCGAGTTTATTGCCGTGACGGGTGACTTCAAGAATTTGCACCCCCTCGAGCTTAAATTTTTCTATTTTGGACTCGAATTTAGAGGGAATCGAAATCCATTGGGCGGTAATCGCGTGACGGTCTTTTAAGCCAGCCACACCAAAATCTTTGAATGGTACACCCAATTGACGGTGCAGTTCTTCGACCACATATTTGGTGGTGTGTCCGCGTTTCTCGAGCCGCAAATAGGTGTGTTCGCCATCACCGCTAGGAATATAGGCTGGATTTTCAGAAACCTGAAAATCCTCGAGTTCAGTGCGAATTTTCCCGCCAGTACCGCTTAAGTGGCTCGAGACAAGCGGGAAGTCGTTCCATTCAAAATTTAACTGCATGGGTTCAGCCTACCACTCGCATAGATTATTGCTCGAATTCTTTTATGTGGCTCGAGTCGCGTGTTCTTTAATCAGTTGGGCAATGGCTCGAGAAGCGTTCTTTTGGCTTTTAAGCCAAGTGGTAATGATTTCCATGTCCTCGAGCGGCGCGGTGATGCGAATTTGTTTGGTGCTGTGACCCAATGGTTTAGGTCCAGAGTTTGGTCGTGCGCCGCCTCTTGAAGGGTGCTTGGGATGGTTTTCGTAATGGGCTTGCCGACGCAACCAATAATCGGCGGTGACAAAACCCATTTGCTCGAGCCGCATTGCAATTTCAGGAGTGACTTTCAGGTCTCCAATAATCAATTGCTCGAGTTGAATTTCTGTGATTCCCAGTTTCTGGGCTGCTACTGAATGGCAAATTTCATGGGCTTCGAGTTCACGCCCAATACCAAAACCTGGTGGGATTGCCAGAAATGGAATTAAATCCCCTTCTTCATAAACAGTATATTCTTTATTCTTGATGGTTGTGGTGTACATCTTATCCTCCTAATGATAATCAACAATCTCGAGTATCCAAATCAGGTTTCCGTCTTGATCTTTGTGTATCTCAAAGCAAAGTCGGTATTGTTTGTTGAGGCGAATACTGTATTGTCCTCTGCGGTCGCCATGCAATCGTTCCATGTTCAAACTTCGTTGTCGGTACAGGTCGCGTTCATCTCGAGCCGAAACAATTGCTACCATGACTTCTAGTAGTGCTTCATAAATTCCAAGTGGTAGTTTTTCAGCATTTTTACCTTCCTCAACTAAGCGTCTGAGTTTTGGGTCTTTGAAAGCAACTTTCACACCAATACTCTACTCGAGAATTTGAATTCTGTCAACGATGTTCAAATTTTATGGTCATTTAGCGTATGGTCTTGCAAGTTCTCAAAATGATAGTTTCTACATCATGAATTCTTACACAGTTGGTCAAACCATCGGTGGCTACACCATCACTCGAGTCGAAGCCTATAAACAAGTCCAAGGCACATATCTCGAGTTACAGCACAATGCCACGGGTGCAAAGCACATGCACATTGCTTGTGCCGACGACAACAATGCCTTTACCGTGACCTTCCCAACCATTCCCCAAGATGATACTGGTGTGGCGCATATTTTAGAACATATTGTGCTGTGTGGTTCAGAAAAATTCCCAGTCCGAGACCCATTTTTTAGCATGTTGCCACGCAGCTTAAACACCTTTATGAATGCCATGACCTCATCGGCTTGGACAACCTACCCATTTAGTACCCGCAACCAAAAAGATTTCTTTAATCTGCTCGAGGTTTACTTGGATGCCACGTTTTTTCCTAAAATCTCCGAGGAGGCATATAAACAAGAGGCATGGCGTTTTGAATTTGCCGATGGTGCGAACCCCAGCACCCCCCTCGAGTATAAAGGGATTGTCTTTAACGAAATGAAAGGCGCAATGGCAAATGCTGGAGATCGTTTGTACCGAGCCTTAAGTGCTGCGGTTTTTCCCGATATTACTTATGGCAATAACAGTGGTGGTGAACCGAGCGCCATTCCAAATTTAACTTGGCAAGACCTCAAAGATTTCCATGCCACCCATTACCATCCTAGCAACAGTTATTTTTACACTTACGGCAATTTTGACCTCGAAAATACCTTAAAGATGATTGAAGACAATGTGCTATCACGTTTTAGCAAACTCGAGAAGGACTGGTCTATTCCCAATCAACCACGTTTTACCGCGCCGCGTTATACCGAAATCAGTTATGCAGTTGCTCCATCGGAAGCCAGTGCTAAAAAAGCCCAAGTGGTGATGGCATGGCTGACCGCACCGATTACCGATGGTTTTTTATTGTTAAGCCTGCGAATTTTGCAACGGGTACTGCTTGCCAACGCCTCGAGTCCTTTGCGCCGCGCCTTAATCGAATCGCAATTAGGCAGTGCATTATCGGATTACACGGGCTTAAACGATGACCCTCGAGAAGCTATTTTTAGTGCTGGCTTAAAAGATGCTGACCTTGAAGACACCCAAAAAATCGAGCAGCTAATTCTGGGTACACTCGAGCAAATTGTGCAAGACGGTGTAGACCAAGAGGCAGTGGATGCGGCAATACACCGTTTTGAAATCGAGGCTCGAGAAGTCAGCAATGCTGGTTTTCCGTTTGCCTTCAAGCCCGGGTTTGATGCCATGGGTGCTTATTTGTATGGCGGTGATGCGTTTAGTGCGCTTCAACTCGATGCTGACCTTGAAAAACTGGCGGTGGTTCGAGCAAACGGGGCTTACTTTGAGAATTTAATCAAAACCCAGCTACTCGAGAATTCGCATCGCGTGACCTTGGTCTTAAAACCAGACCCAGACCTGACGGCTCGAGAAGAGCTTGAGGAAAAAACTAAATTAGAACAGATTAAAACGCAACTCTCCCCTACCCAAACAGCTCAAATTATTGCTGATGCTAAAAAACTCGAAGCTGACCAGAACAGCCAGCAAAACTTTGATTTGCTGCCAACCCTTGAACTGAGCGATGTCCCAATGCACTTTGAGGATGTACCGCACAGCATAGAAACCATTCATGGTGCAACCGTTGGTATTTTTGCCCAACCGACCCAAGGTTTAACCTACCTTGATTACAACCTTGATTTTAGTGGTTTAAGTGCTTCACATAAAGCCTTACTGCCATTTTTTGCCTTTGCAATTACCAAAATGGGGGCGGGAAGCAGCAACTACCTCGAGATGGCAAACCGCATCGAGGCACACACCGGCGGCATTAACGCAGGGATTGGTTTTAGACGCGCTCCAAACGACTTAAACACGGTGCGTCAGAGCTTTGCTTTTAGTGTAAAAACCTTGCATCGCAATCTCGAGCCAACTTTTGGCATCCTAAAGGACTTTCTTTGCCATACAGTCTTTGACCGCGCTCACTTAAAAAACTTGCTGGGCATGTACAAAGCCAGCCTTGATAACCGCCTAACCAGCGCTGGACACATGTACGCCGCACGAATGGCAGAAGCCCAACTGTCTAATCTTGGTGCGTTGCGTGAAACAATGGAAGGGATTACCCATGTGCGGCTTGCCAGAGAACTGGCGACTCGAGACGAAGCAGGACTGAATAATTTAATTGGGGAATTCAAAGAAATCATGACCGCACTTTTTCGCGCCCCCAATGCCCGAATTTGCATCACCACCGATACTGAGCAAATCGAAACCGTCAAAACCCAAATGACCACGCTGCTGGCTGCTCTGCCTGCCCAAGCCCCCATTTCCTCGAGTGAAATGCCAGACTTGCACCCGCGTCAGGCTCGAGCCGTTAGTGTTGCCACACCCGTTGCCTACGACGTAGCACTTTTTACCACCGTGCCATTTACCCATGCGGATGCACCAAAGTTTATGGCATTGTCTGAATACCTGCGTAACCGCTACTTACACAAAGAAATTCGTGAAAAAGGCGGGGCGTATGGTGGGTTTGCTGGCGCGAACCGTGAAGATGGCACATTCGCCTTGGTTTCCTACCGTGACCCACACATCAAACGCACTTTCGATGTCTTTGATGGGATTGCCGAATTTATGGCACAGCCTTTTGAAAAAGATGCGCTCAAAGAATCCATTTTGGCGGCTTGCGCCGACCTAGACCCACTTTCTAGCCCCGATACCAAAGGGCGCAGCCGCTTTTTTAACGACTTAAGTGGTTATACCCTAGAAGCTCGAGCAGCGTTCAAACAGCGCCTCCTCGAGACCACCGAAGAAGACTTACGCCGCATTGCACAGCAGTATTTACAGAGTCCAAGCCGCGCTGTTGTCTCGAGTGCAGAAAAAATCGAGGAAGCCAATGCGTTAATGAATGGGATTTTTACCAGCGAAGCAGTCTAAGGAACTGTCCGAAAATAAAATCTGTGAATCGTTGGGCGAGGCGTGCCTCGCCCCTACGACAAAAATCTCGTGCTAAACCGTAGGGGTTAGGCATGCGACCATGCCCGTAAGCGCGTTTATGGTCAAGAAGCCTAACCCTTTAAGGTCAATGATGATCCATTCTCAAATCGGGAAGCGCCCCAAGCCCGTAGGTGCTGTAGTTGCGGGTAAGAAGTTATTTCTGGACAATTCCTAAGCAAAAAAATTGTGCCAAGTCAGAAAATTCTTTTGGCTTGGCACAAATGTTAAACTCGAGCCTATGTCCGACATTCCTTTTGATCGTAAACGCGGTGAGCGCGGACGAGAACTGCGCGATTTAATGATTGCGTACTTGTTTATGCTGCCTATGCTGGTGGTCAAAATTCTGTTTACTTTTTGGCCCATTATTTTTGGTACAGCACTGGCTTTTGCCACCGTCAACATCGGCAAGGGCTTTTCGCTCGAGTGGGTGGGCTTAAAAAACTTCGAGGAGCTTTTTGGCTTTGGCAGTTTTGCTGGGCGTGGACCAGACCGAGACTTTTGGTACGGCTTAACCAACAGCTTAAAATATATCTTGGTCGTGCCTTTTATTCAGTTTCTCAGTATCGGATTAGCCATGTTGGTCAATCGCACGATTCCTTTAATTGGGTTGTTCCGCACGGCGTTTTATGTGCCAGTTGTGACCAGTTTTTCGGTGGTTGGGCTAATGTGGCAGTGGATGTACAATCAGTATGGTCCGATTAACTTTATGCTCAGCAGCATTGGTTTAATGGATGCCAAAAATCCGAGTAACTTACTCAATAACCCAGCCCTCGCACTCTGGGCAATTATGGTTGTGACCCTTTGGAAGGGTTTGGGGTATTACATGGTCTTGTACTTGGCGGGTCTGCAAAGCATTGACCGCAGTCTCGAGGAGGCGGCTGTGATAGATGGGGCAAACCGTTGGCAGGTCTTTTGGAACATCACCATTCCGGGTTTGCGTCCGACGATTTTGGTTTGCAGTTTACTCAGTACCATCAGTGCCATTAAGGTCTTTGAAGAAATTTTTACGATGACAGCAGGTGGACCGGCGGGCAGTACCTATACCGCGATGTTTTTTATTTACAATAAGTCCTTTGGTGATTACCGCTTTGGCTATGCGGCGGCGGCTGGTTTGGTCGTGGCGGTGGTCAGTATGTTCTTTGCTTTTATCAATTTTAGACTGACCAGAGGAAACGACAATGCTTAATACCACCCCAGAAGCCCAAGTCCTAAAACGCAAGCGCCAATTACAAAGGAGACTCGAGAATACAGCCGTTTACATACTGCTTATTATCGTCGGGTTCATCAGTGTCTATCCTTTTTTATGGACTTTACGCACCAGTTTAAGCACTTCGGGTGGGATATTTGAATTCCCGCCAAGTTTAATCCCAACCGAAGCCAGCTTAAAAAACTTTATTACCGTCACCGAAATTGTACCGATTTTGCGCCAAGCCTTAAACAGTTTGATTATTTGTTTTTTTGGTGTGCTGGGTGCAATTATTGTGGCAGCACTCGGCGCGTACCCTTTGGCAAAAATGAAATTCTGGGGCAGAGATGCCGTGTTTTATGCCCTGATTGCCACACTGGTATTACCCAACGAAGCAGGTTTAATCGTTAATTTTATCACCGTCTCGAGACTGGGGTTACTGGCTACCGATGTCGGACAATTTGCCGCCGTGATTCTACCCGCTTTTGGCAGTGTGGCAAATGTTTTTTTGATGCGCCAAGCCTATCTGGGGATTCCAGCCGAATTGCTCGAGGCTGCCCGAATTGATGGTGCGTCTGAACTGCGAATTTGGTGGAGTATTATGTTGCCGCTCACCATGCCAACCATTGCGGCGGTCAGTATTTTACAATTTGTGGCGTTCTGGAACAGTTTCTTATGGGCGTTTATCGTCATGCGCGACCGAAATTTATACCCACTCAGCGCTGGTATGCTCGATTTATCAGGGGCATTTGCCACCAATACACGGGCGGTCAGTGCTGGCGCGGTGCTGATGATGATTCCGATTTTATTGGTCTTTTTGTTTTTCCAACGCTACTTTATGCGTGGACTCGAGGGCGCGGTTAAGGGTTAAAAAATCCCCTCGAGCCGAAAAATCTCGAGGGGCAGCACCGACAGTTTTTGACCTACGTTTTAGATTGGGGCAAGAGGCTTTGCAGACGCTTAAAAGTGTCTTTGGGCAATAAACTTAAAACCACAACCAGTGCCAGCAGCAGCAACCATAAGCCAGCATTTCCGCCCGACAAGAACACCAATGGACTTAGGCTCGAGAGGACAACAGGTAGCGCGTAAGGTCTGCCAAGTGCCAGCACCCCTAGAATCGCCGCCAGAATTGCACCGCTACTTAGAACTGTCCACGTGCAAAACTCGAGATGATATTTGGGGCGCTCGAGTCAAAGCCAACCACATCCAACATGTTCGTATCTTTTGGATCGGCAATGCTGAATTGTGTCGCGGTCATGCCCACCACCACAAGTCGAGCTGCAATACCCATTTTGTTACGGTAGCGGCGCAAGGCTTCAAATGGGTGTACTTTACCAAAGTACGTTTCATTATCGGTGTAAATCACAAACACATCGGCTTGTACGCCATTCTCGAGCGCCCAGAGCATCGGCAGAGCGCAATCTGTGCCACCAAATGATTGGTTCTGCGTCTTTTTCAGGGCTGCCTCGAGCGTATCGTTTGCACGAATGCCAACATCACGAAAGGAGTTTGAGAATCCCATGATGTGGGAGTTCTTTTCGCTACGAAGCGTCAGCATTGCCATGGCGGTGCTTGCCAAGTTAGGGGTCAGACCATGAACGCCAGCGATGTTGCCGCAAGTCATTGAACCTGAAATATCCAAGCCCAGAACAAAACGCTTGCCTGTTGCCTCGACTGTACCAAAAGAAGTGTAGAACGCCTTCTCGAGCGCATCCACAATTTGTGGCACAACCGCCCAAGTACCATCACCTTTGATGCTGCGTCCGCCCTTGTAGACAAGCATGGCTTTTAGTGCATCAATTGGATGGATTCGCCCCTTACGAAGCAAATCGGCATCGGTGACTCGAGAAACCACTTGGTTAATCACTTCCCAAGCGCCCGGTACAAGCAAGCCGTGCTTGCCCAAGTTGCCAAGATTACGCAACGTCCAAGTCAAACCGTTGTTCTCGAGCGCAGTGCGGTAAACCTTTGCACCACGAACATGGGTCGGAATAGCTTCGATTGGCAGCTTGTACTCGCGCATAATTGCGGCAGCTTCCTTATCAGAACTTGTCTCGAGTGCCAAGAGATGACCACGCACAATGTTCAGGGCAGCATCGTTTGATTCAAGCACTCCATCCACAAGGTACTTAAACAGCGCATTTCGGGTCGCATCCGCCGTCTTTGGGTGCGAGAGGCGCAAGGCATCGGCTTGAGTCCAACCGTCTCGAGACTTGTACTTGACCGCCCAGAGCGCCAGTTTCTCGAGTGGCATGGTTTCATAGAGTTTGGCGACACCGCTACGGGTCAGGCGACCCCAACCACCGAACATTTGTACAAACTCGAGGAAGTGCAGCAAGTGTGTACCTGTTCGCGCCACTTCTGGCAGGGCATCCCAAGCGGCTTTACGGGTTGCAGCATCCACTGAGAGCTTGGCTACGGCAGCCAGTGCCACGAGAGTCGGCTCAACTTTTGGAGCGCGGTTATAGCGTGCCACATCAAGAATCATCTCGAGGGCAGATGCACCTTCAAGCGTCGCAAAGTCATGCACAAAATCGGTCTCGAGCTTGGTTTGGTGGGCTTCGGTGGCGTAAAACGTACCTTGTTCAGTGCCGAGAATGAGAAAGCGCAAGAAGCGTTGTGCATCCGTGACCGCGAAGACAAAACCGCCCGCGTTATTTTGTACTTGGTCGGCTCGAGCCTTGTGCATTTGAGGGGTGTTGTTTGGACGAAGTGCATTGATAAGGTGCTTCATGTTCGACCCTCCTAAAGGGTAAATTCTTAACTCGAGACGCTGCTCGAGAAATAAGTAAAAATGGGGCAAGCAGGATTTGAACCATAGACATTAACTTCAGAGATTTACCGACTGATAACCTAGAGAAAACGCAATGTCCTACGCACTCCCCCTCGCTTCGCTCGACCCCTCAAAGAGGGGTGCTAGGGTCAAAGTCTTGGTTTTTAGTCCCTTTCTTTGAGAGGGAAACGCGAGGAACGAGCGTGGGAATTCCACGCCCATAAAAAACAACTCGAATGCCAAAAAGGTTGGACAAGCAGGATTTGAACCTGCAAGGGTTGCCCCAGACCTCCTTAAATAACCTTTCACCTTCGGCTCGAGACCAAAAAGTCTTAAGCAAGGTGTGGCAAAAGGAAAGCTGCCAAAGCAGCCAAGCCCGCGTTTACCATTTCGCCATTGCCCAAAATGTGTTGGAACGAGAGGGAATCGAACCCCCGACCTCCCCTGAGTAGAGGTAATCCTCGAGCCACGGCTCAAGATTAAGCAAAAAATGCTGAGGAATTTTTTTGGCGCTCTACCACTGAGCTACCGTTCCATAAAAACTATGCTGCTTGATTCTTAGGCATGGTTGCAATCAACGCCCTGAGTACAGCATTAACTTGTTCAGGCGTAGAAAAAACTTCTGCGACATCTGGCTCGAGAAGGACAACTCGAGAACCACTTGGTATATTTGCAAAACGATTAGGTTTGGCTTTTGAGTAATCAAAATCGTACTCTGGTTTTAACTCATCTAAGGTGTTCGACATACATCACTTCCTCTTTTTTAGTTGCCACTCGAGCGCTGATAATTCTAACAACTCCAAGTTCACGTTCCACAAAACTAACCAGCAACAAAATCCCATTTTTCGTATGACCCAATAAAATCTCTCGAGTTTCAAAATCTGAATGTGCATCATCAGGAAAAATAACTGCTACCGGATTATCAAAAACCAAACTTGCTTCTTCAAAACCAACGCCGTGCTTCTCGAGATTACTCTGGGCTTTACCATCATCCCATTCAAAACGCCGCATGACCCAAATTCTAGCTCTTTTATAGATTAAAAGGAATCGGAGGGATTTGAACCCTCGAGACATCAGTCTTCCTTCTTAGCAGGAAGGCGCAATAAACCACTCTGCCACGATTCCATTATTTCTCGAGAAACCCCGAGCATTAGCGTAAACTACATTATGAAAAACTGTCCGTCTGAACTCGGAATGTACTTCAAAGAACTGCTTAAAAAACATTCTGTCTCAGGTTTGGCACTAGCAAAAATCGAAGATTCGCAATTGGTTTGGGCTGATGGTTTTGGATTTGCGAATACAACTCAAAGAACACTTGTTTTTGCAGACACAATTTTTGAAGCGGCATCGCTTTCAAAACCAGTGGTGGCTTTTGCAACTTTACAACTTTGTAAAAATCAAAAACTAAACTTAAACGACACACTGGCAAAATACCTCGATTGGGATTTTGATTCTCGAATAACTGTCAAGCACGTTCTAACACATACTTCTGGTTTAGCAAATTGGATCGAAGAAAACGAAAACCCACAACCACAATTTACTCCCGGCTCGAGATTTTCTTATTCGGGTGTTGGCTACCGAGTATTACAAGAAGCAATTGAGAAAATAACCAATCAGCCTTTGGAGCAATACTTAAACGAAACATTATTTACACAACTTGAAATGCAGAATTCGAGTTTCACATGGCGTTCAGATTTTGCCGAAAAATACGCGACTGGTCATGATACCAACGGCTTACCCATCGAAAAATTCCAGCCCAACAAGGCATTTGCAGCATTTTCTTTACATTCAACTGTTTCGGATTTAAGCAAATTCGTAATTGCTTTCCTAAAATCACATTTGAGAACTCAAATGTTAGAGCCGCACGTCATAGTCAATAATACTGTACCGTGGAAAAAAGATTGGTCTCGAGACAATTTTGAAGAATTCCTGAGTGTATTTTGGGGCTTAGGTTGGGGTCTCGAGCAAACGAAAAACGAACAATTCTTCTGGCAATGGGGTAACAATGGAAACTTCAAAGCCTTTGCACTAACTTCAAGCAGCACGGGAAACGGATTTATTGCCCTCACAAACGGAGCAAATGGCGATAGACTTTGGCGCGAACTAACCGACAAATTAGTCGGTGGTGAACATCCTTTACTGAATTGGCTCGAGCAAACGGAAGCAATCCCGAGCTTTGGCGAGTCTGACAGGATTTGAACCTGCAACAATACGTGTTGGAGACGTATTCCCTTAGCCAGTCGGGATTCAGACTCAAAAAAGGAAAGCAAGGGAATCGAACCCTTGAAGCTATTAAACCCAGCCGTTTTCAAAACGGTGTCCTCGACCCACCGGACGCTTTCCATGTAAGACCTCGCTCGGAATTGAACCGAGACTCTTTGGTTTGCAGCCAAAGCCCATGCCGTCTGGCTCGAGGTCAAGATTTTGGTGGAGGAGGCGGGACTCGAACCCGCATATTCGGCACTGTCGGTTTTAGGAAACCCGCTTCCTGCGGCAAGTTACAAACCCACTCAAGATTCGTCGTCTCGAGTCGCCAGCCAGTGCATCCGGAACCTCCGACGGTTTTTGACCTGTGCCGCAGCTATTACGCTTACCGAATCCAAGTTTTGCGGTGCGCTCCCGTTTGCGCTACTCCCCCATGTGAAACTGGTTACTCCCCCAATAATGGTGTTCCTTCAGGGACTCGAACCCAGACTTATCAGTGTCTTAAGCACTGTGCCTCTACCAATTGGGCTAAAGAAACATGGTGCGTCTGGTAGGAGTCGAACCTACAGATTCTCGGGTTTGAACCGAACGAGTTTGCCATTCCTCTACAAACGCATGAAATCGGGCGAAGCATGCTTCGCCCCTACGGTTTTTTGGTACGCCGAGCGGGACTCGAACCCGCAAGCTCCTCGTTCTAAGCGAGGCAAGTCTACCTTTCCTAATATCGGCGCTTAAGACCCTCGAGACTCGAGGGTTATGGTATCCATGACGGGATTTGAACCTGTAAATTCTTGTCGCTCAAACAAGTGACTGTACCAATTTGTCTACATGGATTTGTGGTTTAGAATTGCTTATGCTTTTATCGGAACGGATTCAAGGTGGCTTGCTGGGCTTACTGATTGGTGACGCGCTTGGTGTGCCTTACGAATTTCATGAGCCTGAAAATCTTCCACCTTTAACTGAAATCGAGTTTAAGCCTCCAGTCCATTTTCGCCGAGCGCATGTTGGTACTCCAATTGGCACTTGGTCAGATGATGGCGCTCAAGCATTGTGCTTATTGGCTTCGTTACTGCATTGCAAAGGTTTTGATGCTCGGAATTTTGCGAATCGTTTGGTTAATTGGTTTGAACACGGATACATGGCAGTGGATGCTCGAGTTTTTGATATTGGCATACAAACAGCCAAAGCAATTCGGCGCTTACAAGATGGTGCTGAACCGCTTAGTGCAGGCGGCTCAGATGAATACTCGCAGGGCAATGGTTCTTTAATGCGGGTCTTGCCTCTGGTGCTTTGGCATACTGGTTCAGATACTCAACTGATTGAATTGGCACATTTACAATCTCGAGTGACGCATGGTCATATCGTGGTGCAAGTGTGTTGTGCTTTGTACTGTATTTGGGCAAAGCAAATTCTTTTAGATGCGAAAAATCCGTGGGAAACGGCTGTACAAATTTTACGAACCGAGTATCAAACCGCACCTGATTTTCTGGCAGCGCTTGAAAACAAAATTCTCACACAAGACGCTCAGCC
>JAYWHB010000117.1:0-4812 GCA_043777915.1 Deinococcales bacterium | reverse complement strand
TCGTGCCACATGGAAAACTCGAGAGTTCACCACCAGACCTCGAGCGGGTACGGGTTTGGCTAGCGCCTTTGGTGGACACTGGGATTGCTTTACGTTTTGTGTCGAATGCCTTGCCTGCACGGATTCGTTTTCATACCGATGCCCTTGGGATTAAAGCTGTTGGCGCTGGCGGCACGGCGGGTAAGCCTTTTGCGCCAGCCTTTCAAACTGCAATTACTGAACTTGGTTTGCCGCCAGCCCAAATTGCAATGCTCGGTGATCAGGTCTTTACCGATGTGCTGGGTGCAAACAATGCTGGAATGCACAGTATTTTGGTGCGTCCGATGTCGGATAATGCCAAGCTGCACACCCATCTGGCGCGGATGCTCGAGCGTAGGGTCTTGAAGCACTTTGGTCTAAGTTGGTGAACCTAATTGCAAATTCCAGCACTTTGTTGTCCGACAGTGCGAATAATTTGTTCGGTTGTGGCTTCAACTCGAGTACCGCTTAGTTCGCTTGCAATCACTCGAGTCAGTAAATGGTCTAAACGGGTGGTGATGTAACACGGGATTTTTGGTTCGGTGTGGGTGTTCCCGACCCCTGAATCATCGGTTAAAAATAAATATCGCCCGTGGGTGGTAACTGCCATGATTCGCATTAAATACTCGGCGGTGTCGGCTACGCCACTGGCTGCCAGAGGGTAAATCCGTAAACCTAGCCCTCGAGCCACTTTTGCATATTTAATGGCATGACCCAAGTCTTGGTCGTGTGGCGGGGCATCAGCAACCAAAAAAACTAAGCGAGTGGTGTTGCCACTGCGCCACTGGGCTTGGACTGCATTATTTAGGGCTTGTTCCATGGCTTCGGGGTAATCGCCACCACCTTGGGCGCTTTGGGCAGCCAGTTGCTTTTGCATGGTGAGTACCGAATCGGTAAAGTTAAACGAACGCACCACATACTCATCGCCAGTGTCACGGTAGACGGTTAAAGCAAAGCGGGTGCTGACATTTGGGAATTTTGTGGCAATGGCTTGGGTAATGGCTTGGAATTCTTTGGTTAGGTACTGCATTTCATCGCCCATGCTGCCAGTCGCATCTATCACCAGCATTAAATCGAGGGCTTGGTCACTAGATTTGGTTTGGCTTAAGTTAATTTGCAAACGGCGTTCTGAACTTAAAGTCTCGAGATTCAATGCGGTCTCGAGGGCTGGGTCTGTGCCAGTCGGTGGTCGGACTTTAATGGTCAATTGCTTGGCAGTTATTGCGTCATAACTAGGGTAGAAGTAAAAAATTCCATTTGCCCCAGTTACGCTTTCAAGCACCAAAGTCGTTCCATCAAAAATCTGAACTCGAGCGTTACCCATGCCAATCCCTTGGGAATCCCGAATATCTATCGCAACGCGGTCTAAGGTGTTCAGACTCGGTAAAATTTGGCTTTTGTCTAGTTGGCGTTGCGCGGTCAGGTACTTTTGTAATGAATTTAAGTTTAGGTTTTCATCTATGTCGGCGGCTGTCAAAACCCCTGCTTGGGCGTTGGGGTTATTGCCAACAGGATTTGAATAGCTTGGCGATGGGGACGGGTAATACCCAGAACACGAAACAAAGAAGACCAACATCAGTCCTGCCAAGAGTTGAATTCGCATGGTTAAAGCATACAACCAGTTTGGAAATTAGGTGTCTAATCAAGAAAGTGAAATCTAAGGCAAAAACGCGCTAAACTTAAAACAATGATAATCAAACTTCCAGTCCGCAGTGCGGATGTCTTAGATGGTATTTACACCGATGGCTTGCGCGACGAATTGGCTTTTGGCAACGGCGATTTGTTTCGGGTCTTTGATACGATTGGCATTGCCGGACCGTTCAAGACCATCACCCCTTGGGAACTCGAGGATGCCAGGGGGCTAAAAAAAATCAATGCGGGTGGCTATTCGGCGATTCCGTTTGGCGACCAGTACCCGCCGTTAATTGAATTTATACAAGGGTTTTTGGCTCGTGACCGCACGATTGGCATTCCTTCGCAGAGCATCAGCCATTGGCGTTCGGCACTCGAGACAAATTTGGTGGCATTGCTGGCACAGTTTGCCCCTAGTCATGCCGACTCAAAGGTTTTTTTCAGTAACTCTGGGGCAGAAGCCATCGAAACAGCCCTTAAATTTGTCAAAACAGCCCGTCCAAAAGCCAAGTACATCATCAACTTTAAGGGGGCGTACCATGGAAAAACCTTTGGGGCGTTGTCGCTGACCCCTAACGAAGAGTACCAAATCCCTTTTCGTCCGCTCATGCCAGACATTACAACCCTGCCCTTTGGCGACCTTGAAGCCTTTGCCAGTGCGGTTCAAAAACTTGGTGCGGACAGCATCAGCGCCGTGATTCTCGAGCCAACCCAAGGTGAGGCTGGTGTGATTAACCCACCAGAAGGCTTTTTGTCTGGGATTGGCGAACTCTGCCGTAAGCACGGAATTATTGTCATTGCCGATGAAATCCAAACTGGCTTAGGGCGCACCGGACATTATTTTGCCAGTCTTGCCGCAGGTTTAGAACCCGATATTATCACGCTGGCAAAGCCGCTTGGTGGCGGCATTGTACCGATTGGGGCAACCATTGCCCGTAAAAAAATCTTTAATTCATTGCTGGCTGGCTTATCGAGTAAACTGCACAGCAATACCTTTGGGGGCAACAGCCTTGCAATGGCAGTCGGTATTCGTTGTCTCGAGTTAATTGTAGACGAGGACTTACCGGCTCGTTCGGCTCGGCTTGGAAAAATTGGCTTAGAGCGTTTGTTCGCCCTAAAAGCCAAATACCCAGCTTTACTCGAGGATGTGCGCGGGGCTGGCTTATTACTGGCGTTGCAATTTCGTACCGTCCTGCCGCCAAAAATTGTTCCAGGACTCGAGGAATTGGTCAGTGAACTGAGTGGTATCCTCGCGGTTCGCACGATTTACGAAGGTGGTGTGGTGGCGAATTTTTCAATCTCGAGTAAGCGTGTGGCGAGGCTAACCCCAGCCCTCAATATCCCCGAAGATGTCTTTGAGCGTTTAATCTCGAGTGTTGAACAAACCATCGTCAGCACCAAAACTGCCAATACGATGTTACGCAAAATGCCACTAGACCGCTTATACCGCCTTGCCCGTCTGGGTTTTGCCAAGTAGCCGTTCTCTTTGCCTTCTTTTTGCGGTACAATGGCAGTATGGCAGACATTCTAACCGCCGATGATTCGGAACAAATCCGCAGCTTGCTCGAGATGATCCTATCCGCCGATGGGCATAATGTGATTCAAATGAACGATGGGCGAGCGGCGCTGGCGTGGCTTAAGGACAACACCCCAGACCTGATGATTCTCGATGTGACGATGCCGTTTTTAGATGGCATTGAAGTCTGCTCGAGAGCCAAACGGGTCTCGAGGTTACGGGCGACCCCAATTATTATTTTGACTGCCCACACCGATGATGAATCACGCCAACGGGCGAAATTAGCCGGAGCAGATGCCTTTGTCAATAAACCACTGTCTGGTAAGAATTTGCGTTCGACGATTCAAGAAATGCTGATTAAACGCAAAGAACTGAAAGCCAAAATGGACGAAGAAGACGCTGCCGCCGCAGGTAGTTCAGCCACTAACTTCTAATTGTTATCCACGTCTTGTACACCTCACCTTTGTGTTCTCAGGATTTGTCCAAGAATAAAATCCTGAGAACAGCAGGGAGGGGCTTGTCCCCTACGAAAAAACATCGTCCTGTAGGGGAGACCCTTGTGGTCTCCCTGTGAGAAAATACGATCTGAAATTTTCAAATCGGGAAGTTATTTCAGGACAAATCCTTAGGATAAATTGCTGATAAATTTGTGCCAGCCGCTTGAGGCTTCGGGCAGTGCGTCGCGTTCGGTTTCAAACTGTAAGACACCATTGGCATACGCCCGTACCACCAATTGATGCGGACCGGCGGCGGGTGTCCAAGCGATACGCCACTGTGTCCAAGCGTAGGGTGAACGGCGTGGCAGTAATTCGGCATCACGCCAAACCAGACCGCCATCACTCGAGACTTCAACTCGGGTGATTGGAGTGTTTCCAGCAAAGGCAATTCCAGAAATTTCTTTGATCGTATCGGCTTTCAAAAACCCTGCATTTTCGCTCGGGCTGTCTATCCGACTCATGGTTTGGGCATACGCCTCTTTGCTCCAGCCACGTTCGACCCAATAACCGGCTTGGTCGGTAGCCGACAGTTCAATCCCAGTAATCCAACGCGGTTGCTTCATCCCGAGCCGCCCAGGGATAATCACCCGCAACGGAAAACCATGCTTTTGTGATAAAGGCTCGTAATTCATGGCATAAACCAAAATCACATCCTGCTCGAGGGCGGCTTGCAGTGGCAAGGATTCGGTGTATCCATCCGCCGCCCGCCAGAGTAGATACCGTGCCTCTTTTTCGATACCGACTTCCAGCAGTAATTCGCCTAAAGAAAAACCAGTCCAGATGGCATTGCCAATTAAGCCGCCGCCAACGGCATTGGAAATACAGACCATCGTGGCTTCTAAATCTCTTGCTGGACGGTTTTTAAGGTCTTCGAGTGAATAGCTTTTTTTGCTTTTGACCAAGCCCTTAATCTCGAGTTGCCAGTTTTTGGCTTCAAGTTTGGGGTCAAAGGCTTCAAGGTTTTTAGAAATGCTGTAAAAATCTGATTGGGCAGTGATTCCACTCGGCAGTTTGGCATTGCCAGCCACTGCATTGCTTAGGCTTGGGGTCGAACTTGGCAAGAGGCTGCGAACCAACGCGGCAGCCCCACCAAAAACCAGTGTGCTACTGCCAAGACTGAGCCACTTTAAGCTGCTGCGCCGCGAATCA
>JAYWHB010000116.1:0-1711 GCA_043777915.1 Deinococcales bacterium | reverse complement strand
TTGCTCGGGGGTTCAATAAAGCCTTTGGGATTCCGGTCTTTATTCTTTTTAAGCACCAACAGCACCTGAGTATTGCCGTGATTCGGCGGCGCGTACATAAACGCGACTCGGACAAAGATGTTCTCGAGAAAGTAACCTTAATTAAAGACATTGACCTGCAAAAACCACACCGCGCCCATTTGGATATTCTATCCGATTTGCATTTACCAACTTTACTGGCGGGCAAAGTGATAACCCAATTTGTGGAACTCGAGCGGATGTGGGCAAAAGTGCTGGACATTTCGGCACTCAATAACCGCTTTTACAAAGAATTATCGGACTGGTTTTATTGGGCGCTTGAACACAAGAATGTGTCTTTCCCCAACGAAAAAAATAAGGACGCGAACCATATTGAACGCCAAAAAAGCCTGATTCGTTTTATCACAAGGCTGATTTTTACATGGTTTCTAAAAGAAAAAAACCTTGTGCCGAACAAATTATTTGAAGTTAAGCAGCTCGAGCAAATCCTCAAAAAATTTGTGCCAACAGCCGAAAACGACAGCACCTACTACCAAAGTATTCTGCAAAACCTGTTCTTTGCGACCCTAAACACCGAAATGGGCGCAAATAGGCACTTTAAGTCCGATACCCCCAGCAGAAGCAACACGGGCTACATGGTGCATCATTTATACCGTTACCAAAGCAGTTTTATAGACCCAAACCAAGCCATAACCGACTTTGGCACAGTCCCATTTTTGAACGGTGGACTGTTTGAATGCTTAGACCGTGAAAAAAACCCCGAGACCAACGAAAAAGAACAACGCATTGATGGATTCTCCGATAATCCGCAAAAACGCGCCGCTATTCCCAATATCCTCTTTTTTGGCGAAGCCCAAACAGTGGATTTAAGCGCTCAACTTGGCACAAAACCCAAAACCACCAAAGTAAACGGGATTCTCGAGATTCTAAGCGCCTATAAATTTACAATCACAGAAAACACGCCAATAGAAGAAGAAGTGGCACTCGACCCAGAATTACTTGGCAAGGTCTTTGAGAATTTACTGGCTGCTTACAACGAAGAAACAAAGGAAACCGCCCGTAAGCAAACCGGTAGTTTTTACACCCCTCGAGATGTGGTGGATTTTATGGTGGATGAAAGCCTGATTGCCTATTTGCATCAAGCCCTAACTGGTGGGCAGCCCGTGGTGAGCGGCGTGAAGAATGGCGAACAGCCGCCGATGTTAATGCCCGAGAATGACCCGAATTTACTCTTGACCCCAAACATCCAAGCAGGCGATAAAGACCCACTGGAGAACAAGTTACGCCGCCTTTTTTCGTACAGCACCGATTACCAAACCGAATTCTCGAGTGCCGATACTCAAAAACTCATCACTGCCATAGACCACGCCAAAATCCTAGACCCAGCTTGTGGTAGCGGGGCTTTCCCAATGGGTGTACTGCAAAAATTAGTCTTTGTGCTTGGGCGACTAGACCCAGACAACAAAGGCTGGAAAACCCAACAACGCGAACGCAGCATTGGCGAAAAAATTGTTGAACTCAAAGCCGATATTGTCACCGCCCAGAAACTAAACGACCAAGAAATTCGTAACCAAGCCATCGGCGCACTCGAGAACCGTTTGCTCGAAATAGAACGCGCCTTTGACCAGAACAGCACCGATTTAGATTATGCCCGAAAATTATTTTTAATCGAAAATTGTATTTATGGTGTGGA
>JAYWHB010000115.1:0-1714 GCA_043777915.1 Deinococcales bacterium | reverse complement strand
CGTCTTCACTGAGCTTAAATTCGGGGGCTGGTCGTGACATATTTTAGTCTAACCGATAAAAAGAGATCACTTACTCTCTTCGCGTTATTGGTACTACTCTTACGGGCAGGCGCGGATGAATTGATACGACTAGCTCGAGTAGAGTTATCAAAAGCAACAAACTTCACATCGGCAAGAACTGGTTTTTAACTAACGCAAAGTAAACCAGTCATGGCGCAACCTAAGTTAAGACTCGAGACTCGAGTAACTTAGGAGGCTTTATGCAGCAGGTATTCAGATTTGTTGGTCTTGTATCGTTACTTTTAATGGCACTGGTATCATGTCCGCAACCCGTGCAAACCGCACCACAAATTGTTTCATTCACTGCCACACCGAGTAATTTAAGTGCAACTGGTACAGTTAAACTCGAGTGGCTGGTGCAGAATGCCTCGAGCCTGAGCATCAGCCCTAATGTTGGTATTGTGACCGGCTCGAGTACAACCCTTAACGTTAGTGCCAGTACAACCTTTGAACTCAGCGCCCAGAATACCGTGGGAACAAGCAAAAAAACCGTTTCGGTGACATTAAACCAAAATCTCAATCAATTTTTTAGCCCCGATAAAGTCTATTCTCAGCCGATTCCTACAGATACCCAACAGCTTTTACCAGAAGAATTTAAGCGCCAAGTCGAGGCGGGCGAACTGCGTTTGGTGACAACCCAAAGCCAAGCCAGCGCCGCGCAGCAGCAGCAACTCGAGTATCAAACCGACCTTGGTTTCTTACAAGGGTTAAGTGAGCCGTCAAGTGTGGTTACACAATTGTTGGCTCGAGTGACAGCCAGCCCTAAACCAAACGCCGAACCGCTCGAGGTGCAAAATAATTTGGTAGTGCAATTGCTCAGTCTTGCCGAACAGGTGCAGCAACAAGCCCAAGCCGAACGCGATTTGCGCGATGTCGCCAAGCAACTAGCACGTTATACCGACCTGTATAATTTACTTAGCCCAGACTACCGTACCGATTTAAGCACTCCCGAAAGCTTGACTGGGCAATCGCTCGAGGTGATTCAAACCGCACTGGCGGCACTCGAGACACGCTTGACCGAAATCCCCAATTTAGATGGTGAGACACGGCTCGAGGCGGCAGCAGGAGCAAGGCTCACCCCGCAAGTCGCCCCAACTCCCGGTGGCAACCCATACCCAAATCAGGATGGTTGGCGTTGCAACCAGAGCCAAACGGGGTTGTACAAAAACTTTTTTTGGTCGCTCAAAAACTTTGTTACGCCAATTCGTGACCAAGGTCAGCGCGGGATGTGCTGGGCATTTACGGCAGTAGCGGCTTTGGAAAGTAAAATTGCGGTGCAGACAGGCAATCAAATCAATCTCTCCGAGCAGTTCTTGGTCAATAAAGTCAAACACGATTGGGACGAAGAAGACTATCAGGATGGCTACCGCGCCGAAAGCGCTTTACAGGATATGCTCGAGAATAACCAGCCCTTGCCCCTAGAAAATACTTGGCTTTACAACCTTAGCGATGCTCGAGCCATTTCGGGTGAGGACTCGAGTAGTAAAGCCAGTTACACAGGCAGTTGTGCTGCTTTTACGCACCCAAGCAACCCAGCCTTGAATGTGCCAGCCTACAATGGCTCTTGCTCCGAGACCGCTCACCAGAGCGCCTTAAAGTGCAGCACTTTTAACGGTACATTTTGCGGCTATCAAACCATGACTTTTAATGGTGT
>JAYWHB010000114.1:0-4823 GCA_043777915.1 Deinococcales bacterium | reverse complement strand
TGGCGAAGGCTTTTAAGTGGAAATTTCGGGGTTTCAAGCGTGATGTTTGAATTACTCTTTAAGCGTTATTGGTAGTAGTTAGGTGGATTTGACAGGCTCGAGAATCAATGCTGGTCTTTTGGTATATCTTGACATACCAAAATGGATATGTTACACTTCTGGTGTTCGTTTTTTAGTACCAAGAATAATTAAGCAATCAATCATTTTGAGACAGTCAAATCAGGAGAAATACAATGAAAATTCGTTATCCAAAAAACCCAGACCAACTGCACCACAAAGACCCACCTTTTGTAAAAGACCTCAAAAATCTAGGCTCAAAAGGTGGCGCTCGGCAATGCTTAAAAACCATTCGTAAGATGGTCAAAGACCTGAGACTTAATGGACAGGAGTGTCAGTTCATCAAAAATTTAACTGGTATACCAAATATCTTAGAACTCAAAGCCAATGCAAAAGGGGCTGGGGCTGGTGGCGCAAGGGTTTACTTCTTTTTTACCACCAATAATGAGGCTTTTTTAGGAGCAGCCGAATGCAAAAAAGATTACACGACTAACGAAGATTTAATAGACCGTCTAGCGGTCATGGCGTATGCGTATCACAGTGGTATTCCACTGTTTTAGTTATGTCAAGGAGAATCATGAAAATTGACCCTAAAATTGCTCGAGAATGGTTAGCCCAACAACCCATTCAAGGTTTTATTACCTCGAGTACACCCGAACTCTACACACAGACCGAAGCTCAAATCGAAAAACAACATCAGCGTGCCGTCACTGTTTTAGAACAAGCTATTGTGAGCAGCACACTTTTTGAGATGATTGAAAAAGCCCAAGCCAGCACTGGACGTAGTTTACGTGAAACCAGTCGCCGTGCAGCCATGAGCCACACGCAACTACTCAGTATTAAAAAACAAGCCGAAAAAGCCGAGGTTCGTAATCTTGCCCGAATTGCCGATGCAATGGGCTACGAATTGCAGATTGCTTTTGTGCCTCGAGACCATAAGCTCAAACGCCTTGAAGCAACAATGGATTTGACTTAATTTTAGTATGGGCTGCTATTTACACTAGAAATTCTTGCCAGCGCTCAGGCAGCACGTCGCCAACCTCGAGCAACTTGACTCGAGTTTCGCTGTACAGCCGTTGCAGCGTGCGGTGATTGTTGTCTAAGCGCAGTGCCTCACAAGCCAGTTTAAGCGTGACCAAATCGTAGGGGTCGGTCTCGAGTAAAATTCGCATCACTCGAGCCACTTCTTTGGGATTAGTCTCGAGGATATTCTGAGCTTGGTTTTGGCAAGTTGAAGTCAGCATTTCACGAATTTCTTCGCTAAACCCAAGCCCATCAAGGTATGTACCGCGCCAGAGTTGCGTGTTCTTGGTATTTAGAAATTCCTCAGCATCACTCGAGATACTGCCCAAAGCATAGCCGTTCGCCGTGGTACTGATGGTGGCTGCACCATGCGCCGCTCGAGCCTTAAAGACGGTTTGACGCAAAGACACTTGTGCTTCTTCTTCTGGGCTATTGGGGTAAAGCGCATCTACTAATTCTAAAGTTTTGACCTCGCTGCGCCCGACCAGCCGCGCCTCGAGTAATACCGCCAATAATTCCTTGCGTTTTTGTCCTTTGACGGCACTGACCAGACCCGCCTTTGAGATTTGCATTGTCCCTAAGACCTCGAGCCGTAAATCTGATTCCTGAACGACTTGGGTGGTTTTAAGTTCTGGGAAATACCGCTCTGCCAAATAAGCTCCATGCAGCAAACCTTGTGCCGTAAACCAAAGCATGGTTGCCCTCGCCAGCCCCAGATTATTTTCTAAGCGTGCCAGTTCTAAGCGGTAACAATGGGCATCAAATAAAAAGCCCAGTTCTTCGGCTCGAGCAATCGCGGCTTGCCAAGCCAAAATAGCTGGTTGCTGCTCGGCTTCCAATAACCTAGCTTGGGCGCTCAGCACGTAAAAACTGTGGCTGTCCGGAGTTTCTAAAAGCACAGGCAAAGCTGCTTCTAAACACTCTCGAGCTTGGCGGATTTCTTGGGTTTGCAACAAGGCTAAGCACAAATGCACTTGGCTCGAGGCAATCAGTTTTGGCTGCCCTAGAATTAAAGCATGACGCAGAGCATCTCGAGCGTACTTTAAGGCTAGGGTTTGGCTGTACTGCAATTGGCGCTGCAAATGAAAACGCACCAAAGATAATTCAACAGCCACCAAAAAAGGGGTTTCTGCGCCTTGTTTTAATGCTGAGTACGCCGCGTTCAAACGCTCCTCGGCTTGCGAATCTTGTCCAGTCTCGAAGTCAAGATTCGCCAACATCAATTGGGCTTGAGCCGCTAAACCATAATTGCCCGCTTTCTCGAGTGCCAGCAATGCTCGGGTGGCATGGTCGCGCATCAGTTCTCGCTGCCCCGAGCGTTCCAAAGTCAATGCCCGATTAAAAAGCATTGCGCCAACCGCATTGTGCTGCTCGAGTTGTTCAGCTAAAGCAATCGCCTCGAGTGCCACGTTTTCAGAATCCCCAAGCTGCCCCATTTGGGCTAAACTAATCGCACGAATGTTTAAGACACTCATTCGTTCTCGCGCTAAGAGTTTTGGGTGCTGCAAAATACTGAGCGATAAGTTCTCGGCTTGCTGCACCTGCCCTGTTAGCATCAATGCCGACAGCACATGAATCAGCACCGAAGTTTCTGCCACATCATGCAATTCTGGGTGTTCTTGCCAGACCTCGAGCGCTCGAAGTGGCTGACCACACATCATTAGATAGCCAAGCAAAGAACTTATGGAACGCGCATCGCCTTTGAAAAGCTCAGGTAAACGCGCTAAAGAAGTCTCGGCTGCGGCAATACTGCGGGTTGTGGTGACTATTGCGCCTGTCGCATAATAAATTGCGTTCACTCGAATAGCATCTGGTAAATCTGGAATCTCGAGAATGGATTCGGCTAAACTTAGCGCATCTTTGGGTTCGCTGTGGGTTAAACCTTCTAATGCCTCGAGTAACAATTTGGCTTTGGCTTGACCATTTAGAAACTGGGCAGCTTTGGCTTTGAGTTGTGCGGCTCGAGTTGGTTGAGTTTGCAGAGCATTGGCACAAGACAGTAGAACTTTCAAAGAAGTTTCAGGTGGCAATTGACTTTCGGTCAGAAACTCAGCCGCAGATTCTGGTTGTAACACTTGTAAAACCTGCACCGCTCGAGTTGCCAAAACTGCTCGTTCAGCCCCAGACAACTGCTTAAACGTCACCTCCCGAAAAAGCGGATGCACAAAACCACGGCTGTTCAAAATCCCACGCCGCCGCAAATGCAGTTCGTTAAGCTCGAGTTCTGGCAAGTCCAGACCTGCCACTTGCGCCCAAATATCTGAATCCAGCAGCAGTTGTGGCACACGAATCTCGAGCAAAGCACGGGCTTGTAATGCCAAACGGCTTTCTGGCGAATCCGACGGGTCAAAGAGCAACTGTTCAATCAGTGCCTCGACTGTAACTGGCATGGCATCGCTTGGAGGTTCACGCCAATGCCAGCGTTTGGTGTCGTTCCACAGTAAACCTTGCCTTGCCAAATGCCGAAAAAACTCGAGGGTAAAAAGTGGATTGCCCGCCGCTTTAGAAAAAATCCAAGCACTGGCTTCAGGCGGCAAGACCGCACCAACCTCAGCTTCCAAAAGGGCAGTGCTGTGCGGCAAATCCAGAGGCAGTAAACGCAGCGACTCGAGACCAGATTCTACCGCCACCCGACTGGTGAGAATCACGCCAAGACCTTTTTTTTGCTTGGCTGCTAATGCCAAATGCAGCCAAAAATCTTGCGCCACTGGCGTTGCTTCATGCCAATCTTCTATCAGCAACACAAAAGGCGCATTGACCTCGAGCAAGCCAAGCAGGGTTTGCAGACTCGAATCGGTTTGTAACTTTGCCTCGAGCCAGCTTGATATACGTTTCGGGCGCGGTAAATTCTGAATCACTTGTGCCACAAGCGTCACGGCTCGAGTTGTGGCAGACTGATACGGCGCATTTTTGAGCAACCGAGCAACCGCACTGGTTTTACCAATCCCTGCTTCGCCAAACAAGCACAATGCCAAACCAGAACGGCGCACTGCCACGCTGGCTAAACGCCTTTCTAGTTGTAACATCAAGTCTGCATTGGGAAGGCTCATAGGTACAAATAGCATACTTGGTTAAGGCGTTAAGCGGTTTCTATCCCGTGGAAAAGCCCGAGCATAACGCACATTGCTAATCTCGAGAATTTTGGCAGTCAGGCGTTCTGCTCCAATCGCCAAGCCCCCATGCGGTGGCATACCGTGCTTAAAGACCTCTAAGTACGCCCCAAAACCATCTGGGGTGACATTGCGATATGCCATGTTTTCCAAGAGCATCTGGTAATCATGAACCCGTTGCCCACCACTGGTGATTTCAATACCACGAAACAACAAATCAAAGCTCTTGGTGGTGTTATCCTCAACATTCGGGTAGGCATAAAACGGACGGGCATTGCGTGGGTATTTGGTGACAAACACAAAATCCGAATTAAAATACTCTAAAAAATGTTTTGAGACAATCCGTTCGCCTTCGGGGTCAAGGTCTTTGCCACCATTGGTATAGCCGTACTTTTCGATGCACAAGGCTCGAGCCTCGGACAGTGGAATACGTGGGATTTTTGTGGGAACAGTTGGCGCAGCTACTCCACAGACCTCGAGTTCTCTTGTGCATTCTTTAGCCACTTTATTTAGCATATACGCCAAGACCAAATTTTCCATGTCCATCACATCTTCTTCGCTGTCTATAAAGCCCATCTCGAGGTCTAGGCTCATGTACTCGTTTAAGTGCCGACTGGTGGCGTGTTCTTCGGC
>JAYWHB010000113.1:0-4824 GCA_043777915.1 Deinococcales bacterium | reverse complement strand
TGAACAGTTGTCCACGCAAAACTGCTGCCTCGAGTTGAATACTGCACTCCAATTGCGAGGCAAGTTTTTCGCCGTGCTGCAAATGTACTTCGGCAGTTTCTAAGTCGTTCCATTGATAAAAAATTCGAGCCAACCCAAGTTGAACTTGACAGCCAACCAAATTCGTCGGGTCGGTAATCATCCCTAAGCCCTGTTGGTAAGTGGCTTGCGCCAAATGCAGTTGATACTCGCTTTCCTGAATCCCGCCAAGGGCAACAGAAGCCGCCACAGAAAACATCAAGTTTTTGCTCACTTGCCCCGTCGAAATAACGGCGCTAAATAACTGAGTTGCCGCCAGCTTATTTCCTTGTGATAAATAAGCCACACCTAAAGTTAGATTGACAGCCGTCCGAACAGCTACGTTGTTCGGGTGTAGCAGTTCAAGGGCGTGGGTCGCCAAAGAAATAATTGAATTTGAATCGGTGTTGTTTCTGGCGGCTGCCAATAAAGAGCGCAAAGCGCTGATTTGACCCATAAGGTCTTTTTCCTGACCTACTCGGTGCAGGACTGCTTCGGCAGCTTGTAGTTTTGCTTCGACCAAGCTAGGCTTGCCCGACATCATCAAAGACCAAGCAAACTGCACCCACAAAGCAGGATTGCTGTTTAAGACCTCTTCGGGTTGCACCTCGAGCCACTGGACGACCGGAGCCATTGCCCCACGAAAGTACAATGGCATTCCAGCCCCTTGGATTAAACGAATAATTCGCCCAAGATCATTGGCTGCCACCGCCTGATGAAAGGCTTCGATTTCTAAACCATTGGCTTCAAACCACCCACTGGCACGAAGATGATATTTGCTTGCTTGTTCGTGTTGTTGTAACCGTTGCCGCAACAAATCAGCAAACAAATGATGATAACGATACCAACGCCGTTCACTATCCAAAGGAACAATAAAAAGATTGGCTTGCTCGAGATATTCTAAGGTCTTCTGACCAGAATTTCCCTCTGTTACGGCATCGCACAACGAAGCACTGAGGCGACCCAGAATTGAAGTGCTGAGTAAAAAAGACTGTACAGGTTCGGGTTGTTGCCGCAAGACTTCCTCGAGTAAATAATCTTGTACAAATCGGTTGCTGCCCGTGAACGACTCAATAAAACCAGTCGCATCCTGATGTTTTTGTAAGGAAATCGCCGCCAATTGCAAGCCAGCAATCCAACCTTCGGTTCGGGATTCTAAAACGGCAACATTATCAGCCGAAAGTTCAAGATTCATGGTTTGATTGAGAAACCCGAAAGTTTCACCCAAGGTAAAGCGCATATCTGATTGACGCAATTCAATCAGTTGTCCACGCGCTCGCAAACGCGCCAAAGGCAACGACGGGTCTTCTCGAGTCACCATCACAAGGTGCATCTGGGCTGGCAGATGATCGAGCAAAAATGTCATGGCTGTATCAATAGCTTGATTCGCCAGCAAATGGTAATCATCTAAAACAAGAATAAAATCATGCTGGGTGGCTGCAATTTCGTTCAGTAATCCAGTCAAAACCAAGTCCAAAGGCGGTGGGTCAGCAGATTTTAGCAAACCCAGTGTATTCAGTCCAACTGTAGCCGAGATGGTTTGCAAAGCCGCCACCAAATAGGTTAAAAAATGATCCAAGTCGCCATCTTTTTCATCCAACGATAACCAAGCACTCGAGTACGAACAAGTCGCCAGCCATTGACTGACCAAAGTCGTTTTACCAAAACCAGCAGGGGCGCAAACAAGCGTTAATTTCCGAGATAACCCAGCCTCAAGACCCTCGAGCAACCGGGTACGCACCACAGCCTCGAGACGGCGCGGCGGAATAAATAATTTTGTTGCCAAAACAATCGCGGACATACGCAAGTATACAAATGTTGGGTGAACAGTATCAGACCAGATTTTCAAATCTCCAATCCGCCAATGCCTTCAAGGTTGCTTGAGGTGAGAAGGCTTGCAATTTTTTGGAAAGTAGAACAAACTTAGTGAAATGAACTTCATAAATAGAATTCCTAAACGGATTGGTCACTTGGTTGTTGGTCTGACCAGTTGTCTACTGTTGACCAACTGCACCCCATTTGCTCAAAACGTGATTCGGTATCAAGAACCCGGCATCGAGGATTACCAGATATTTCCAACTCGAGTCGTCAAGGCTGGAACACCACAACCTTGGAAACTTGCCGACAATTACAACAAAAAACAACTTGGGGCAGAACTCGAGAAAACAGTCGCAGGGTTGGGAACAGTTGCATTTTTAGTGGTTCAAAATGGCGAACTGCTTTATGAGCGCTACTGGGCTGAACATGATGCAAAAACCTACAGTGCCTCGTTTTCAATGGCAAAAAGTATTGTTGGTATGTTGGTCGGCATCGCCCTAGAAGAAGGTAAAATTCGCAGTTTAGACCAAGCCGTGGCTGATTTTATTCCAGAATTCAAAGCGGGTAAAAAAGCTGGTATTACCCTGCGGCACTTACTGACCATGACTTCAGGCTTGGCTTGGGACGAATCGTATAACTCGATTACCTCACCGACCACAGAACTCTATTACGGCGATGACCTACACAAATTGGTGCTTGGTCTACCAGTCAAACACGCCCCCGGAACGGTTTGGTATTACTCGAGTGCCGACAGCCAGATTTTAGGCATGGCGCTCGAGGCGGCTGTGGGTCTGAGTTTAAGCGACTATGCCAGCCAAAAAATCTGGCAACGAATTGGCGCAGAGCAAGATGCAACATGGAGTTTAGACAAAGACAACGGCACAACCAAAGGCAACTGCTGCTTTAACAGCACTCCAAGGGACTTCGCACGGTTAGGGCAATTGGTGCTACAAAATGGTAGATGGCAGAACCAGCAACTTGTCCCCAGTGCGTATCTGGCACAAGCCACAAAGTCCAATCCAGTGCTTCGGGACGAGGAAAATAAAACAGTTGATTTTTATGGTTATCAATTTTGGCTGGGACAATTAGAAAATAAGCCAATGCCATTTTTTGCTGGGATTCTTGGACAGTATATTTTTGTGATTCCGCACTTGAATGCCGTGGTTATTCGCTTAGGGCAAAATGATAATCCGGATTTTCAAGATGTGCCAACATATGAGCAAGCTGCTTTAAAAATCCTCAAATAGCCAACTCGAGACTGAAAGTAGTAAGTCTAAGCTCGAGGCTAAGACACATAGGACTATATTTTGTACTTAATGTGATACGCTTTTAAGTATGCCAGTTCTCGATTACCAAAAAGACATTGTACCGCTTTCGGAATTTCGTGCCAATGCTGCCGAGGTTCTTAAACATCTGCAACAAGATGAAGCCACAGTTATTCTGACCCAAAATGGCAAAGCTGCGGCAGCAATTATGGGAATTGCCGAGTACCAACGGCAACAAACAGAACTGCTCGAGTTACGACAGATGGTTAGCGGTTTAGCCGATGCACTTGCGGGAAAACAATTCCACACAATCAAATACAACAAAAATCGTATCGGACAAAACCATGATTGAGTGGACAACAGGCGCAGAACAACAACTCTATGAAATTCGTTGGTCTTTTCAGACAGTTGCAGCCCTTGACCGGTTTGAACTTGTGTTAGAACAAGCTTTTGAACAACTCGAGACTTTCCCCGAATCGGCTCGGATGCACCCTGCCTTGTACCGCCAAGATGTACGCGCCATCATGATTGGTGATTACCGAATGACCATTTTGTTGCTCGAGGAGAGAATACTTGATACCAATTGCTATCTTTTCGTGTAACAGTTACTTCGTAGGTTTTTGCGTAAGCTAAGGAAGCACAAAGAATGACAAGACCTAAAATTCCATACTTTTTTGAGGTTAAGGTTCTCACAACCTAAAGTATAGCAGTGTTTTACTAATTTTCTGGTCACTTTACGTTTTGCCTTGAGTGTAAGCTGCACTTCACCCAAATTCCCCGATTTGTTGCTCGAGAACTACTCAGATTTTATCATTACTGACGTTTTGCACGGCTTTTTCGGCTTTTGGTTTTATATGCCTGTCCACGCCGCTCGAGGTCTGTAAGCGTTAGCCTATGCCCCTCGAGAAAAAGAAAAATTCGCATATCCCCAACTCTTAAACGTAATGAACCAGTGGGTTCATTTTGTAACTGTCCAACATCGCCAATACCTTCGGCACAAAGCCTAAGCAGTGCATCCCAAACTCGGGCTTCATCTTGGGTGCTGAGTGGTTTTAGCGCTTTTAAGGCGCGTTTTTCCAACACAAGCACAAAAGGCGTTCGTTCAGGTGTAATCATTGACTGCGTAACCTTCTGAGTTCGGTTTGGGCTTCTTTTATGTCTAAGGTTTCAACTTTGATACCTTTTGCAAGTTCTTTGAATCTTTTGCTGACTCGAGCAGGTACAGGTTCATCCACCATTGGGATATGCTTTAGAACAACTTGAGTCTCGAGAGCAAGATTTGTTTGTAGCATCGGTACAATTTGTTCCCATGTTTCGATGGTGAGCATAACAGCAGTTGGTTTACCGCTTGCATCAATCAAGAATTGTGGGTTGATACCTGTATGGGGAGTCTGTACTTTTGTTGGTGCGGTCATGTCCATATTGTAGCGCTTGGCTCGAGTTTTGCCAAACCCATAAAATCTCGAGACAACAAAAAGCGCCTCGAGATTAACTCTCGAGACGCAATAATTCAAACAATATAATCTAGGTTTATTCCTTGATGTTTGAGTGCAATAAGCTACTGTCTCAATTGCTTAATTCAGTATTGAGAACTCCTTAGAAAGGAGGTGATCCAACCGCACCTTCCGGTACAGTTACCTTGTTACGACTTAACCCCAGTCATGAACCACAATCTAGTCACCTG
>JAYWHB010000112.1:0-4833 GCA_043777915.1 Deinococcales bacterium | reverse complement strand
TTACGCGACCAACTGGTCACTCGAGTGACCATCGGTAGCCCATCCGAAACGGCTGGAGTTCGTTACGGCGACCGCTTGGTGGGGTACAACAACACGCTTTTCTCGAGTTTTGCGACCTTCGCCGAGTACCAAAAATTCAGGGCTGACTTGACACCCAAAGTCCAAGCTGGCGAAGACATCACCCTTAATTTAATCCGAGGTGAAAACCGCCAAGCCATGAATATCACTTTTAAGGGCGCAATTTTTAACACCAGCCAAATGCCCGTCCTCGAGATGCGCCCTGACGGAATCGCAATTCTGACTGTCCGAGATTATCAGATTCGCGGTGTCGGACAGCAAATCCATAATCTCATTCGCCAAGCCGAAGCGCAAAATGCCAAAGGAATTATTTTTGAACAACGTCAAAATGGCGGCGGCAGTGTTTACGAAATGATGCTGGCAGTTGGTGCATTTATCCCAAGTCCAGACCCGTTTCGTTTTGTACCGCGCTACAACCCGGACAGCAACAGCATCCAATTTGGCTACCAATCTGGAAATGCTACGGTGCGTTATGGCACTGGTATTTTGCAAGTTGGCTCGAGTGTCAGTAACCCAGTGGCGACCCGTTTACCAATCGTGACTTTGGTGGATGGCAATTGTGCTTCTGGTTGCGAATATTTTGCCAACTATATTCAGCGCCACCAGCGCGGTGTGGTGATTGGTGCAAAAACGGCTGGGGTCGGTAACAGCAACACGGCTCGTTTTGGGTTAATCAATGGTGGCTCGGCGGGTATACCGACCCTTCGGGCTTTCTGGCTTGACGGCACTGGCTTACCCGCCTTTGCCAATGCTGACCAAAAAACACCAGAACTCGAGTGGAATTTATTTAATACAGGACGTGACCAAGCGATGTTACTTGCACTGAACAGCTTAAAACAAAGTCCAAGCCTGCAAACTCGAGCAGTCCCGATTCCAGCAGCCCTAAAAACAGAAATTTGGCAAAACAGATACCCAAATCAAGCCCTCGAGTAAGTTCATTTATGGTATTTGACCCCAGCGCTGATGGTACTGGCTCGGTAAAGAGCCTCGAGTAAGACCAATTGGGCGAGGTCATGCGGAAAGGTCAGCGCACTTAAACTCCACAATTCATTGGCTCGGGTTTTTACGGCGCTAGAAAGCCCTTCGTCGCCGCCAATACAAAACGCTAATTCGCCCTGTCCTTCTACCCCAAGTGTCTCGAGTTTTTGGGCAAAGGCTGAGGTGTCTAATTGCCGTCCGTTCGGGTCTAGGGCAAATAAATAGGCTCTTCCAACTGCCTCGAGAATCGCGTTTCCTTCTTCATTCATGGCAACCTCACCAGATTTTTTGCTGTCACGCACCCGTGAAAAACGAATTTTATGAAAACGTTCTAAACGAGTGGCGTACATTTCACAACCTAATTTGGCATACTCGAGTTTTGGAGTGCCGACCGTGACAATATGAATTTTCATCGGCAATCGAGCCTAAAGCGCAAGCTCGCGTCAGCCACACTAAAACCACTGACTCGGCGCTCTTGTCCAACGATAAATTGTTGCGGCGAAGGCAGGCTGGACTCAGAGGTAAAAAAGAAAATGTCGGCGGTGGCTTTACTATTGGATTGGAGACTGTTGTACAAAAAAAGTGCATCGGTGTTAGCAGAAGCTAGGATTGCACCATTGCTAAGCCGCAAAGTAAAGTTACTCGCACCGCCATCGCCATCAGAAAAACCAGTCTCAAATAACGATAAAGCGTTGCTGGAAATATTGCTGTACTCGAGTGTCACCAAATACCCAGCTTTGCCGTTTTGGACAAGCGGAGCGGTATTCAAAAGTCGCATCAGCCAGACACCATTATTTAAGGATACGTTACTGCAACCCTCGAGTAGTGGCTTGCTGGCATTATTAACCACAATTTTGACTGTCCCTGCCGAATTATTTGCGCCCGTTACTGGATTTGGTGGTGGGATGACTGGTGTGATTGGTGCTGTCACAGGTGCAACAGGGGAGACCACTGGAACGATTGGGGTGACTGGTGTAGAGGTCAATGAAATGGGTTTGGGGACGACAGGTATAGGAATAGTCACTGGTTTGGCGGGGCTAACTTTAGGCAGGGTCAGGGTATAAGTGTTGCCGGTTTTCTTTGCCACTACCCCAGCTTTTTGTAACGCTTCGATAGTTACATACGCCTTACCATTTAAGGTAATCCAGCCACTCGAGGCGGTTTTACCGTTAATGACCAGCTTAAAGGCACTGTGGGCAAAGGTGATTCCAACCAGTAAAACGGCTAACAACCAAATTAAACGCATAGTTCTCCTTTTTGCTTGTTGAAGACTTTTGTCAGAGGCTTATACTTCTCAGTCACTATCCTACTGTGGATTTTCTCACACTTTGCGTCACATCAGTGTGACATGTGAACCCACATCAGTGTGACATGTGAACCCACATCAGCGTGACATGTGAATCCACATCAGCCTGACATGTGAACCCACATCAGCCTGACATCTTGTTTTTTGGTTCACTTCAGGTTCTTGATTCTCGAGTTAGTATACAAATATGGCTTCTAATCAACAGTTTTTACGATTATTGCAGTATTCAAAACCATACCGTCTGGTCTTGGTCTTGGCGGGTTTAGCAACCCTAGTCTCGAGTGGTCTGGGTTTGGTTTTTCCGCAAGTGTTGGGGCGCTTGGTGGATGCCAGTTTTTTGAATCTGCAAAATAAGGATACTTCGCAACTTGATCAGGTCGTGGTGTTGTTGGTGCTGGTGGCACTTGGACAAGGCTTATTTAGTGCTGCTCAATCGTATGGCTTGGCGTTAGTCGGTACTTCGGTGGTCAGAGATGTGCGCTCGAGTGTTTATAAGCACCTGATTTCTTTATCCAGTGGTTTTTTTGAAAGTCGAAAGGTTGGCGAACTAACTTCGCGTTTGACTTCAGATGCTTCGACGGTGCAAACCGTCGCCTCGAGTGCCTTGGCGAACGGTTTTAGTCAAATTATTTCTTTACTCGGCAGCGCGGTGATGATGTTTGTGACCAATTGGCGCTTGGCACTGATTACTTTGCTCATTACTCCGTTTATTGTTTTTGGTGCGATTTATTTTGGCAGAAAAGTACGTGCCTTAAGTAAAGAAGTCCAAGATAAAGTTGCCGCCGCTAACGCCAGTGCCGAAGAAGCCCTAAGCAACATCCGTGTGGTGCAGTCGTTTACCAATGAAGCCTTAGAGCAGGAAAAATACAGCAGTGGAGTTTTTGCCACCTTTCAAACTGCCATGAAACGCAATCTGCTGAATTCAATCTTTGGCGCAACCATGCTTTTTGTCGGGTTCTCGAGCTTGGGCGGGCTTTTGTGGTACGGCGGAAGATTGGCACTCGAGGGTAATTTAACCCCTGGCGCACTGATTAGCTTTATGTTTTATGCCCTTGGTGTATCTACCGCAATGGCGAGCCTAAGCGGAATTTTCACCCAATTTCAAGAAGCCCTTGGTGCATCCAGTCGGATTTTTGAAATCCTTGATACACCTTCAGAATTAACCGAAGCCAAGAACCCTGTGCGCTTACAAAAAGTTCAAGGGAAAGTCAGTTTTGAAGCAGTCAGTTTTAAGTACCAAAGCCGCGAAGGGCTGATTCTCGAGGACATCAATTTAGAAGTTCCAGCCGGGCAAGTGCTGGCATTGGTTGGCGCAAGTGGCGGCGGTAAAAGTACCTTGGTGTCCTTGATTGCCCGTTTTTATGATGTCACGGCTGGGGCAATTAAAATAGATGGTGTGGATATTAAGTCGCTTTCCTTAGAGCAATTGCGCGGTTTAATCGGAGTTGTGCCACAAGAGACTCAGCTTTTTAGTGGCAGTATTCTCGAGAACATTCAGTACGGAAGAGCCAATGCCTCACAAAAGGAAGTGCTAGAAGCTGCAAAAGCCGCCAACGCCACCGAATTTATCAACCGTCTCGAGCAGGGTTTTGAAACTGTGGTCGGGGAACGCGGTATGAAATTATCAGGTGGGCAACGGCAACGTATTGCGATTGCACGAGCCATCCTTAAAAATCCAAAAATTCTAATCCTCGATGAAGCCACTAGCGCTTTGGACAACGAATCCGAGTATTTGGTGCAAGAAGCCTTAGAGCGCTTAATGCAGTCCCGTACCACCTTTGTGATTGCCCACCGCTTAAGTACGGTACGAAATGCAGCCCGTATTGCGGTTCTCGAGCATGGCAGAATTTCAAGCCTTGGAACACACGAAGAATTACTGGTGCAAGGCGGCTTATACAAAGATTTATACCAATTACAATTCAGAGATTCGGACAGCCCCAGAACCATCAGTAGCTAGAAAAACTGGTTTCTCGAGCCAAATTCTTAAAAACACGGTATTCTAGCCAAGAAGAAATCAAAGGAGTCCCATGAGAAAACGATTTTTATGCGTCTTGTTGGCTGGAATTGCCGCCGTCGCCCTTGCCCAAACGCAGTACAAAGTGGTCTTTGCTACTAAAACCTCGAGTATTGCGGGTCTGGTGGTTGCAGGTAAACTCTCGCTCTCGAGTAAGCCATATGCGGCGGCGCTTGGCTCGAGTGTCAGTATTGATACCAAAGCCAAAACCGCTTCGTTTGTCCGCAATGGCAAAACCGCCAAGGTGGGCGTGAGTATTCAAAAAGATGTTGCTTATGCTCCTGCCGTTGATGTTGCTAAAGGCTTGGGTTTGATCCCCAGTGTTTCGGGCAGTACCATTACCATTGTTAATCCAAGCCCAGCCGCAACCAACACCCCAAGTGTTCAAGGAACAACCCAACAAAACGGTGGCGAAGGTGCTTTGGGGCAGACCTATACGCTTTGTAAAGGACAAAGC
>JAYWHB010000111.1:0-1722 GCA_043777915.1 Deinococcales bacterium | reverse complement strand
GGTTGTCCAAGAAGATTTTTGTACCACCATCCACCACATGAGCAGCCGTCACATAAACACCATCGCCAATATGAAACGCCGAACCAGAACCACGCATTTCAGGGTCAGACAGGTCGGCAATATCAGTGCGTACTGAAACCACAGCACTTACGGTACGCTTAACCACCATCTCGAGTGATTCAGTTGGGTTTGTTGCCACAGGTCTTGAACCAAACAAATAACCTGCCACTGCCGCGCAGATAATTGCAATCACCCACGGAACGAATTTCATTTTTTCCTGAGTGCTTCGAGCGGCTTGGAATCTCGAGGGTCAGCTTTATACAGCAGCGCCAAGTACAAGCCAACCCAGCACGATAAGTACCAGAGTCCAAGGTTCGCCGCATACGCCTCGCCAGTCGGAGCGGGAACTTCAATCACTTCATCCACTCGGGTCTCGAGAATTTCACGGGCAATGGCTAAGCCTTCGTCCGCACCACCAAGCAGCAGTGCCACCAGTGCATCACCGCTTTCGTGCCGCGCCTCAAAACCACTAGCAACAATCTCGAGGACATTGTGTGCCACTGGAATACTTAGGGATTTACCAAGCCTAGACAAGGACACTTGCCACGCCCACGCTTGGGCAGTAAAACCACTCGAGGGAATTAAAATTGCAGTGCGCGTCCACAAACTCCATGCTAATTGCTTGGCTGGATTTTGCGAAGTCTCGATTTCGGATTTACATTTGTCACGCAGCGTTGCCAGTGTTTCATCGGCACTCTTAGCAGCCTCGGCATGATTGGTTAAGTGTGCCAAGGCTTGGGCATAGGTGTAGGTGCTAAAGCTGTCTGTTGGCACAGGAAAAAAATCATCACTTGGTTCTTCGTCTGGATTTTCTTCTAGTGCATAGGTCAGTTCATCCTCGGACAAGTTGATTTTACTGCTCCTCGGTAGACCCATACGAAAGACCGCCGCGCCAGCCGCCTCAGCAATCACACAAGCTGCATCCACTGCCCCAAAATCAAAGCCACCTGCCAGAACAAATTGCGTTCCAGCCCCAGAAATAGTGGCATCATCAATCAGCATTCTCGAGAATTCAGCCGCCAAAGCCCCTTCGCCAAAACCAATCACGCCAAACGGGGCAGGTAAAGCCCGAGTTGCCCCATCGTAACTGTGGGGCAGCCCCTCGAGACTCCGCGCCAAGTTGAGCGAATCCAAATCGTATTGTTCAAAAGAATCGAGCGTCATTCCCTGAGCATATCGGTTTGGGCAAAAAAGAGGAAGGGAAAAAGACAAAGAGGAATTGGGCATTGGCTGCTTTCCTCTTTGTCTCCAAAAGCCCTATTTGGTGCGGAACAAAGCACATTTTTCTTTGAGGGTCTGGGCGATACTGCTGCCAGAACGGTACACAGCCGTGCCGGTGTAGGCTTTATCCAATGCGCCTTTTAGGTCAAAACTGCAAATAAACGAATCTGTGCCTAGACTCAGTTCCAAGGTCATGCGGTTCTCGCTCGAGTTATAGAACATAAAGGCATCCCCTGTGGCTGTGCCGCGCTTGACGACCCCTCGAGCCACCCCTGCGGACAGGCGTTGTAGCGAAATATCAAAACTCAAATTGCCAACTCGAGCCAACCAAGTCTGTCCGACTTCAATTTTGGGCGACCAAACCAGAGCCAAAGCTGTTGTAGGAGGTTTGACATCGGTGGCTGTTCCATTGGTTGGGCTAACCACGGCTGGTGGGGTGAC
>JAYWHB010000110.1:0-1722 GCA_043777915.1 Deinococcales bacterium | reverse complement strand
TTGACAGCAGCAACTTGTTCTTGCTGTCAAATACACGTAGCTCGAGGCTGTATTTGCCTTTCTCGAGGGCGGGGAGTTTAGCAATGTAGGGAATGGTTTGACTTTCGGCAACCACAGCGTTGTCAAGCAGGTACTGCACTTTGTCTGGCAATGGGTCAAAGGTTTTAATCCAAGCCGTGACCTCAAAGGGGAAACGTGCCAAAATTTTATTGGGAAATCGGCTTGGCATGACGGTCGGTTCAAGCGCCTCGTTATGAATAAAAATTGGATTTGATAATATGGTTTTCATCGCCTCGAGTTTTGTGCCAACCAACTGATAATTGTTGCGCCTTTCGGCAGCCCTTGAAGGGGTGATGTACTTGGAGCGAATCATGTCTATGTCGAGCCAGTTAATGTTTTTGATGCGTGGGTAACGCTGGGCAACACCCCAGTAGAGCATCTTCATTTTCTGCACCGCAAAATTGCTGTAATCAGAGCTTGGGGTCAGCAATGTTTCGTGGCTGGCAGCGTATTCGCTAATTTGAATCGGGTGAAGACTAGCGTACTTTTGATAAATTGGTTTTAATTGGTCGAGTGGCGAAGCCCTTAAATTATTTTGTTTGATGTCACCATTGGCAAAAGGTGTGCTGTACATCGAAATCCCAACCCAATCGACGTACTTTTCGCCAGGATAATAGGCATCTAGCACCTCGAGCCGACTCGCCATTGGCATCCAAACCATCACCGCATTGGGGGCGATGTTATGAAAGGTATTGGCGACCAATCTAAATTTTTGGATGTACAGGGCAGGGTTTTTGCTCCATTCGTTGCTCGGGTCGTTAAATTCACCCGCAAATCGAATAAAGGTCGGTACACCCGAATTTCGCACGGCTTTGGCAAACGGCTCGAGGACATCGGCGCTGATTTGTGCCAGTGGAGTGCTGGGTTCGATTGCTAAATGCACCATGCCGCCTGCTTTTCGCACGGCATTGTAAAACCGTGTCGGAAAGAACGGACGGACGGCATTGCCTTGGCTGGGTTTAATCAGTTTGTGATAGCGAAAGTAAACTGCGAATCTCGAGCCAAAGCGGTTGGGTAGCCGCAATTGGTCGCGCTCATCAATGCCAGATTCATCCACATACATGCCCATCAAAACACCATTGTTCGGCTCGAGCAGGGCGAGTTTGGCAGCTTTTTGCACGGGTTGCCAGATGTAGACTTCGCCTTGTTGCCGAAATGGATTGGTACGGTTTTCTAATGCCCTTGCAGTGATCAGGTCGTTTTTAGCACGGTACTTGGCAATCGCTTGGTCAAAGGCTTTGGTGGCGTTATCGTACTCCTCGAGTTTGGCGTATGCCTCGCCGAGCCAGCGCCAATTAGCGGCGGTTGGATTTTGTTGCACTGCGTTTTTGAAGGCGGTCGCGGCTGTGCGGTAATCGCTTTGCTGCATCGCCGCTTGCCCAGCCGCGTACCACTGGTCGGCATTGCGTTGTCCCAAGGCTAGGCTCGAGATGAGCAAGGCAAAAAAAATAAACCAATACTTCATAAGTTTAGGTTACTCGAGAACAACCTTTTGTTCAATAAAATCATCTTAAGGATTTGTCCCATAATTATTTCCCGATTTCAATTTGAGACCAAAAATATGCATTGGTCACAGGGCGGACACGGGGGTCCGCCCCTACCTGACGTGATTTTATGGATTTTGTAGGGACAGACCCCTGTGTCTGTCCTGCTAGGAAACGA
>JAYWHB010000109.1:0-4844 GCA_043777915.1 Deinococcales bacterium | reverse complement strand
GAACTGCCACAGCATGGGCGAAGCGGCTGGACTGGCTGCCGCGTGGATGGCAGAACAGAATTTGACTGCAAGGCAAATCAACGCCCTCGAGTTACGGGCAGCCCTGAAAGCCGACGGAGCGTATTTGTGAGCAACAAGCAAACAGGGCTTACGCAAATCAGGGCGAACACAAGCGACCCAGCCCGTCAGGTGCATCTTTTGGGTCAAGACAGGTTCGCCCCTACGGTTGGACACGACTTATTTTGCAATTTAACCGTAGGGGCAGACCCCTGTGTCTGCCCTGTAAGAAAACTTTTTTTAATATTCTCTTTAGGAATCCATGCCTCTGCTCATTGACCTAAATGCCGATGCTGGTGAATCTTACGGAGCTTGGACGCTTGGACAGGATGCGGCGCTTTTTCCCTACCTCTCGAGTGTCAATATCGCTTGCGGGTTTCATGCTGGCGACCCAAGCACGATTTTGCAAACCCTCGAGTTGGCAGAACAGCATGGTTTGGCGATTGGCGCACATCCGGGCTTTCCAGATTTAATTGGTTTTGGCAGACGCGAAATGAACCTTGAAGCACATCAGATTTATGCCGATGTGCTGTATCAGATTGCGGCACTCGAGGGCATGACGCAGGCTCAGGGCTTAAGGCTGCACCATGTCAAAGCCCACGGCGCACTGTACAACCAAGCTGCCCGAAATCTAAGCACCGCCAAAGCCATTGCCAAAGCCGTTCATGATTTTGACCCAAGTTTGCCATTTGTTGGGTTGCCCAATTCAAAACTCGAGGAAGCTGCCACTGAATACGGCTTGCGCTTTATCCCCGAAGCCTTCCCAGAACGCGGTTATATGAATTCTGGGCAACTTGCACCACGCAGCATCAACGGCTCGAGTATTCACGACCCAGCACTGGCGGCGGCTCGAGCCGTACAAATGGCAAGGGGGCGGATTGAAACTCTCGAAGGCAACATCCTCGAAATTGCCCCACAAACCTTGTGTATTCATGGCGATAACCCCAATGCTGTAGAGATTGCCAAGGCGGTGCGCCAAGCCCTCGAGCAGGCAGGTCTCGAAGTTCGGGCATACTGATGCGCTTAGGCTTTTATATCCCTTTTGCTGATAAGCCCGATGTGGCTGCCTCATCTCGAGCCTTAAATGCTGTAAAAGCCATGCGTGAGAAGTTACTCGAGGGCATCACCGATATTATCCCCAGTTATTTGAATCTTTATTTTGAATTTGATACTCGAGTCACCACAAAAAAAGCTGTACAGGATTGGGCATTGTCCTTTATTAACCGTAGGGGTGACGGAGCTTCAAGCGACGGGGGTCTTGCCCAACCTAGCCAGTCCGTAGAAATTCCAGTCCAGTACAATGGTCTTGACCTCGAGTTTATATCCAAAAAAACAGGGCTTACCATCCCAGAAATTATCCAAACCCACTCGAGCCATGTCTACCACGCTTTTGCCGTTGGTTTTACGCCCGGGTTTCCGTTCCTTGGTGTGCTGCCAGATGCCTTGCATTTGCCGCGTCGAGAAAACCCTCGAGTACGTGTAGAAGCCCATTCGGTGGGAATTGCGATGGCGCAAACTGGTGTTTATCCGTTCTCGAGTCCGGGCGGTTGGCATCTCTTGGGTACGTCTGGCGTTGCCATGTTTGACCCGCATAGAAAACAGCCATTCTGGGTGCAAGCAGGTGATGCCGTGCGTTTTGTGCCAGTGGAAAAAGTAAAAATCCCGCATCTCGAGCCAGTCAATCTTTTGCCCCTCGAGCCAAAATTCCCAGTCTTAAAACTCGAGGAGGCTGGTTTGCAAACCTTACTGCTTGACGCTGGGCGAGTACAGGTCGGGCATCTTGGTTTGGCGCAGTCGGGGGTACTGGATTCAAGAAGTGCGGCTCGAGCCAATGCCGTGGTGGGTAACGCAGCAGATGCGCCGCTTCTCGAGCTAACCCTGCTTGGTGGGGTATTTACAGCGTTGCATGATGTGGTGCTTGGTTTTGCTGGGTACGGCATGAATCCGATTTTGAATGGGGAAATAATACCAGCCGCCTCGAGTTTTTTGTTGCGCCGTGGACAAACCCTGTCTTTTAAGCCGAGCAGTACAGGGGTGCGTGGTTATTTAAGTGTCGTGGGTGGTTTTGAAGGCGTGCCAATCTGGAATAGTGTCAGTTCGGATGCTCGGGCGGGTTTAGGGCGAGCCTTACAAGCAGGTGATGTGCTTGGAGTTAGGGTCTTAAAATCGGTTCGAGCGGGTTTTTGTCTATCACAACCGAGTCTCGAGCCTCGGGCATTTCGACTTCTCGAAGGGGCGCAAGCCAATCCAGATACTTTTGCTGCCCTGACCAGTGCCAATTTTACGGTTGAAGGCGGCGACAGAATGGGCTTGCGTTTATCGGGGGCGTTGCTGGGTGGTGGCGATGTTCCCAGTGAAGCTACCCCGCTTGGTGCGGTACAAATCACATCTGGTGGGCAACCGATTATTTTGCTGCATGACCGTGGGCGGATGGGCGGCTACACCAAGCCAGCCGTGGTGCATCCCGCCGATTTATGGCGCTTGGCGCAACTGCGAGATGGTCAGGGCTTGCGATTCTCGAGATTTTTGAACTGAGTATAATTTTATTTGCCCATTCGAGCGCCAAAACCTTGTAGAATCTGCCAATTCCCAAAAGTATCCACACTCTGTTTTGTGGATACCCTCATGCCTAATCATAGGAGACATATGGATCCCAAAGACTTAAAAAGAATTTTAGATGCCCTCAAAGACGCTGATGTGTCCGAATTTAACCTCGAGACCCCCGAGTACAAAGTGCATGTCAAACGCGGTGAGCAAATTGTTCATATGGCAGCCCCTGCGCCCATCGTCATGACTGCCCCAACACCAATGCACGCTCTACCCGTGGCTGCACCTGTGGTTAGCGTTATGGCTGAAGTTGCCCCTGAAAAGGCAGTCATCAACGGTCATCAAGTCAAAGCCCCAATTGTTGGTACGTTTTACCGCTCGAGCAGCCCAGATGCCCCTGTTTTTGTCCAAGTTGGCGATAAAGTCGAATCTGGTCAAGTGCTGTGCATCATCGAAGCCATGAAACTGATGAACGAAATCGAATCCGATAAAGCAGGTGTGGTACGAGAAATCCTTGTCACAAATGCCCAACCAGTCGAATACGGACAAGCATTATTTGTGATTGAATGAGGCTATGAGCTATGGGCTATGGGCTTTGAATCTCATAGCTCATAGCCCATAGCTTATAGCTCGAGGTTCTTATGTTCAAAAAAATACTAATTGCCAATCGTGGCGAAATTGCCCTGCGGGTCATTCGCACCGCCAAAGAAATGGGGATTAAAACCGTGCTGGTTTACTCCGAAGCCGATGCAGGAAGTTTGCCGGTGCTTCTCGCCGATGAATCGGTTTGTGTTGGACCTCCCGCCTCGAGTGGTTCGTACCTAAATATCCCTAATGTGCTTTCGGCTGCCGTGATGACTGGCGCAGAAGCGATTCACCCTGGGTACGGGTTCTTATCCGAAAACCCAGACTTTGCCGAAAAATGCCGTGACCACGGAATTGTCTTTATTGGACCGACCCCCGAATCAATGCACGCTCTGGGTTCTAAAGCTGGTGGTCGTGAAATCGCGGCGCTGTCCAATGTACCAACTGTGCCGGGGACTGGGGTTCTCGAGTCCACCGAAGAAGCGATTTCGCAAGCCGAAAAAATTGGTTATCCAGTGCTGTTAAAAGCCAGTGCTGGCGGTGGCGGACGCGGGCAGAAAATTGTCCGCTCGAGCGAAGAAATGCAGAGTGCCTTTGCACAAGCCGGTCAAGAAGCGCTTTCGTACTTTAGCGACGCAGCCCTGATTATGGAAAAATTCATCACCGAATTTAGACACGTTGAAGTCCAAGTCATGGGTGATGGCACTGGGCATGTGATTCACATTGGCGAACGCGATTGCAGTATCCAGCGCCGCAACCAAAAACTGATTGAAGAAGCCCCGAGTACCTTACCCGCAGACTTGCGTGACGAAATTTTGTCGGCAGGGGTTCGTCTGGCTCAGCATGTCAAATACAGTGGAGCGGGGACTTTAGAATTTATTGTAGACCCCGAAGACAATTTTTATTTTATGGAAATGAACACCCGAATCCAAGTCGAACATTGTGTATCCGAAGCCATCTCGAGGCTAGATTTTGTGCGTTTACAAATCGAAATTGCGGCTGGCGAAGGGCTGCATTTACAGCAATCGGATATTCGGCTCGAGGGACACGCCATCGAATGCCGCATCAATGCCGAAGACCCCGATAAGGATTTTCGTCCAGCCGCCGGTAAACTCGAGAATGTTCATTTTGCCGGTGGTTGCGGCGTTCGGATAGACAGCCATGCTTTTAGTGGCTACACCATCCCACCGCATTACGACAGCTTAATTGGTAAACTGATTTGCTGGGCTCCGACAAGGGAAATGGCAATAGCTAGAACCAAACGGGCTTTGGACGAAACCGTAATTCAAGGGGTTAAAACCACGATTCCGTTGTACGTGAAAATCATGCAGAATGCTTTTTATCAGCGCGGCGTGGTGCAAACCAATTTCTTAAAAACCCGCATGGAGATGTAATTACGCCTGTGCCAAAGGCGGCTTGGGGGCTTCTTCGCGCATCAATTGCCTAAATTCTCGCATTGCACTGGCAAGTAAATCTATTTGTCTGCCCAAAACGGGAAAGACATCTTCAATTTTGCCATAAAAATTCTCGATTGCCACACAGACATCGTTTTGCATGATGTAAAACTTAGCGGCTTTGTAATCGGTGTTGAGTTTCATAATCACTTTGGTGGCACGCTCGGTTTCTTCTTCGCTCTCGAGTTCCCAAAAGTAAGG
>JAYWHB010000108.1:0-13829 GCA_043777915.1 Deinococcales bacterium | reverse complement strand
AACATCCGCAAACTCGAGACTCCCACCCGTTCAGCTGCGCCAGTAATGGTGCTTTCTTGTTCAACAAACGGTTCGATCAAAATGCTGGTACGCGGGTCGGTCAAGAAGTTAGCGGCTCTGAGGTCATCAACGACAAAGCACTTGTCATGCGAAACGGTTTCTAGGATGGCTTTCACGGCAACCATCAATCTACCCTCTTTTATGAAAGTTCAAATGGCATTTTTGTGACAAATTATATTTTCCAATTGTACGGCAAGAATTTGACTCGAGTCTTGGCTGGTAATTCTGGTCTGTACTGTCGAATAAATTCAAAAACTTGCCCAAAATCATTTGGATAATACGAAAATAATCGCGGCAACCAAACCACGTCTCCAACTTGTCTACAATCCCCAAGATAACTGTGCGTGGCAAGCTCGAGTTGCTGCTCAAGCGCCTCGGCGGTGTACGCTCGAATCGGAGGACAAGAAAGCGCCCCACAATTTAAGGCAAAATGTATTCGCGGCTCAAGCGGTAAAACAAATTTGGCTCGAGGGTCTTGAGCTAGGAATGGCTTACTGACCAGAACAGCTTTGTTGCCGCGCAGTACACCATGTTCAATGTCGTTTAGTGTAAAAATATATTCTCCAATTCGGTACGCAAAACGATTATAAAACCCCAGCACCTCGAGAATTTCAGTTTTGATTTGTGCAACCTGTATGGCGTGTAAAGTCAGGGTGTTGTACAAATTTATCCAAAAGGCTCTAGCCTCAAATTCGTTTTCTGGAATGACAAAAAGAGCAGTTTTAAGCTGTCCAAAATCTTCTTCTCGAGCCAGCCCCAAAGCTGTTTGCGAACTGATTTCATGACTTGGTGCGTTTAAGACTTGGATTTTGGGTTGAATGAGTACACTTAATCCTAAACGCAGCAGTGTTTTTGTGTTCTCGAGAATCATATTGACAATCTACCCCCTTGAGTCCTGAACAATTTTGCGTCACAATACGAAGCATCATGACCCGAGTTTTCACTGTGTTACTTTTTTGCTTATTTTCCCAAGCCCTTGCTTCGCCTGCCAGTGATTTGGTCAAGCAATACGTTGAATTTATTAGCGAATACCATGTGGATGCCGATACATTAGATTTGAATGCCGTCAAAACCCGTACTCAAACCGCGCTTATTTTGCGTTGCGGCTCGGACTCTGGTTGTGCAGCCGGTAAAATTTATGATGACTTAAAACGTATCACCCAGAGTTTAGATTCTTCCTCGAGTTTTATCGCCTCACCAGAGCTTGAAAGAATAAGACTCGAGCAAATGGGCGATGCCAACCTTGACCTGCGTTTTGCTTTGGGCATCGAGTTGCGTGAAAACATTGTTTACCGCGTTCTGGCTGGCTCGAGTGCAGCAGATATGGGTGTAAAACGAGGCGATAAAATAATTATAATGACCCGAGCAGGTGCGCCTTGGCTTATTTCGCAAAATTCTTTTCCAGACGCTACGCCAGTGGTTCTAAAAATTGAACGGGCTGGTCAAACTTTTGATTTAACGGTTATTCCAGCTTCGGGCTTACTGATGGGTTTACTCAGTCCAGAAGGGCGTTTACTCGAGAATGGCGTGGCGTATATCCGGATTCCAAGTTTTAAGGCAATTGGTACAGCCCAAAAAGTCCATAACTTACTCAGTAATTTGGTGACAAGGGGCGCAACCAAGTTGGTGCTGGATTTGCGTTTTAATACAGGGGGTTATTTGGACGAAACCCTGCTGACCTTAAGTGCCTTTTTTCAAGGTGAAGTTCTAAAAATGCGCTCGAGACTTGGAATTCTCACCTATACTCTAAAAAATGGTGTTCTAGAAGCGATTGGTAGTACCACTAAAGTCTCACTCGAGTTTCCAAGTGTTTTTATCGGCAAAACAGCGGTTCTAATCAATGCCCAAACCTCGAGCGCGGCAGAAGTGATGGGCTTGGCTTGGCAACGGGTTTCGTACACCAAATTTATTGGCGAAAACAGTGCGGGGCGTTCCAAGTACGCCACCTTGCCGCTTCGGTTAAGCGAAGGCAGCGAACTTCGTTTGGCGGTGATTCGGCATTTGTACATCAGTGAAGAACCTTTAGCCGAGAAGCTAACCCCTGATATAATTATTAAGGATGACCTGCAAGCTCTGAACAAAGGCTCAGACCCAATTTTAGAAGCCGCCCAAAAACAACTCGAGTTGCCATGAAAAAAATGACCCCCTCGAGATACATGATGCTCTACGGCACAGTGGTTTTAATTGCTGGCTTTATTGGTGCGGTCACGGCAAACAGCCTGATTTCGCTGGTGGTTGGCGGGATTTTTGGTAGCTTGGCGGCACTCTCTGGGTGGGGAATGCAGCACGAAAAAAAATGGGCGCGTCCGCTTGGTTTTGCGGTCAGTGGTATTCTGGCGATGTTCTTTATGATTCGCATGATTCAAGGCAGCCCTTTTCCAGCCCTTGCCGTAGCGGGTCTGAGCATGATTGCGATTGCCATGCTAATTCAAGCTGGGGCAGTCCAAGCTGAAACAATTGATAAAGATAATTAGAAACAACCCTCTTGAAACTCATCGGGCTTTGGGCGCGTAATAGGACTTATGAATGAACTCGAGCTTTACCAACCTACTGTCACCTCGGTTATTGTCGCCAATGGCAACCTTGAACACGAAGAAACTAAGCGCATCATTAAAGAACGCGCTCTGTGGTGTGCTGGCGTTTCGCTCGAGCCAGTGCCTTTTTTGGACTTGGCAATTATTTTGCCACTTCATATCAAGATGGTTTTGGACATCGGTGAGGCGTATGGTTTTAAGCTGAGTCGTGAACGCGCCAAAGAAATCGCCCTCGAGTTGGCTGGTACAGTTGCCCTCAATTATGCCACCCGCCTTGTCACGCGAAGTGCCATGAAAGCCATCCCGTTTTTTGGCGCAGTCCTCAATGCTCCGTTGGTTTATGCCAGTACCCACACCTTGGGCGTGGTTGCCGAGCGCTACTTTCGGGCGCGACGACCAGAATTACCCGCGCTTGACAGCCAGCAGACCCTAAGCCAAGCCATGATTGAACAAGGTAAACAGATGGCTCAGAATTTGGATTGGAAGGAATTACTGCGCATGCTCGAGAAAAGCCGTAAGAAAAGTTAGAAGAGGATTACGCGACACACTCAAGTCAGTCAAAGGAATTTTATGAATCAATTTTTTTTACGCCAAGCTGTGGCTGCTGATGCTATTGCGATTGCTGCTTTGACTCGAGAAGCGTATGAAATTTACATTCCGTTGATAGGGCGCGAGCCTTTGCCAATGCGAGTTGATTATGCGCTTGCATTGCAATCCAATTCATTTTGGCTTCTCGAAAACCATGAAGAGATAGTTGCTTTGCTCGAGTTGCAATTATTCGAGGATCATTTGTTGATTGTGAATGTGGCAGTCAAACCAAATTTTCAGGGCTTAGGACTGGGTAAACGCTTGTTGTTACTGGCAGAATCGGAGGCACAGAGGTTTGAAAGGCTCGAATTGAAATTGTATACAAATGAACGGTTTGTCAAGAATATTAGTATTTACTTAGGCTTGGGTTATGTAGAAACCCATCGGCAGAAGATGCCTGAATCCACTACAGAAACAGTATATTTGAAAAAAGTTTTGCTAACTCAAGGATAACTTTACTTTTAATTACAACCCGCATAGATAGACAATGCTCAGTTTATCTTTCACAACGTCTTTCTACTCGAGCCTCCCGTTTCTTGCTTGGCACATTTTCAAATTACAGAATCTCGAGCCAAATGCAACTATTCGAGCGTTTTATTAAGAAATTCCGTTCTGTTTCAGTTCTTCGGCGCTTAGTCCTGTAATCGCCTGAATCTGCTCGAGCGTTAGCCCTGTGGCTTTTGAATTTCTTGCTACCTCGAGCTTAGCTTTTAATTCCCCTCGAGCTTCGCCGATAACTTCTCCTTCTGCAATGCCAGTTTCACGCCCTCGAGCTTCGCCGATTGCTTCAGCTTCTTCTACCGCCGTTTTTAGAGTTGCATAGTTATCACGCAAGATTTTTAGACTTTGCTGGTAACTTTCTCTTTCATTTGGCTCGAGGTTAGCAAGTTTGGCTGTTTCAAACGCATTGGCAAATACTTCGTCTTTTAAGAGTTCTGGAATACTTTGTAAATCCTCGAGATTTTTAATAAAGTACAGCCACTTATCAAGCCGTGTTTCTAATTCCTTGAGTGATTTATTAAAATTTGGAATCTCGAGGTAAATCAGGCTTAGTTTATCGCAGAAAACGAGGTTGTTTTGGTCTTTAAGTTCAACTTTATGCACCACTTCTCGAGAACCCACTTTATCATCATTAAAAGTAAATCCGAGTACACCAATGCAGTAGACTGGCTCGAGACGATAATCCCAATCTCCCTTTTTAGCCTGTTCTTGAATCGGAAAGGTTGCATAAAAAAGTGTCCTGTCCTTAAAAAAGTTTTGCTTCAGTTTTTGCAGTTCAACAATAAAGTATTCGCCATTTAACCCTTGGCAGTAAATATCATAGATGGCTTTGCGGTCATTTTCACCTTTTGGAAGTTGCTCTGGGTTTTTAAAACTCAGGTCTTTAATCTGGGCAACTTGAGGCAAAAGTGAATTAAGAAAGTCAATCAGGTGTGGTTTAGATGCCTCCTCACCAAAAATTTTTTTGAAACCAAAATCGGTGAAAGGATTAACGAAGGTGTTTGCCATGCTAAAATCGTAGCAGGATGATGCTTATTTTCCTAGAGTAGAAATGCTTATCTTGTTCGCAAACGAGACCAGCCCAAACGCCAGCAACTTGCCACCAAAGGAAATCGAGAAGCAACTTAGAGTTTTTGTACCGCTTGTAGTCCTTTCTCGAGGTCGGCAATCAAGTCATCTGGGTGTTCTACGCCAATGGATAGCCGCACCAAACCATCGGTTACACCTTGACGAATCCGCAATTCTGGCTCGAGCAATTGATGGGTAGTGCTGGCAGGGTGCGAAGCCAGCGATTCAACATCACCAAGGCTAACCGCTTGAACAAAGAGTTCCAAGGAGTTCAGGAACGCCCGCGCCGCGTTTAAGCCGCCATTTAGTTCAAGGGCAATCATGCCGCCAAAACGCTGCATTTGCTGTTTTGCCAGTTGATGCTGTGGGTGACTTTCTAAACCGGGGTAATGCAGGGCAGTAATTTCGGGTTGCTTGGCTAACCATGCTGCCACGATTTCCGCCCCTTCACAATGGGCATCCATCCGAAGTGGTAAGGTTTTAATACCTCTTAAAAACAAAAAGGCTTCTTGCGCTCCAAGCGCTCCGCCAAAATGCCGCAATCCCTCGAGCCGCACGCTTAAGCAGAGTTGTGCCGAAGCACAAATCACGCCGCCGATTGCGTCGCCATGACCACCAAGGTATTTGGTCATGCTGTGCAAAGAGACATCAAACCCAAGTTCAATAGGTCGGGTTAAATACGGTGTGGCAAAAGTATTATCGGTCACAGCCAGCGCACCAACGTTATGAGCGGCGGTAGCAATTCGTTGTAAATCGAGAATTCGCAAATTGGGATTCATTGGGCTTTCGACATAAACCATTTTGGTCTTGCTCGAGATTCGTGTTTCCAAGTCGGTTTCGTCGCTTGCTTCAATCACCTCAAAGCCAAGCCGCTCGAGCGTATCTAAGAAAAAGCCTTCTGTACCGCCGTACAGTGGTCCAATAAAGGCAAGTTCATCGCCTGGCTTCAGAATCGTCATACACAAGGCACTGATTGCCGCCATGCCACTCGAGAAGCAAAGCGCATCTTCGGTGGACTCGAGACTCGCCATTTTTTCCTCGAGCGCCCGCACCGTTGGGTTATTGATTCGGCTGTAAATATAGCCAGCCTCTTCGAGCGCAAAAAGCCTTGCCCCACGGTCAAAATTACCGAGTGCAAAGGTGCTGGTTTGATAAATTGGCACAGCATGAGCGCCAGTTTGCGGGTCGGGCTTATGCCCAGCATGAACGGCACGGGTTCTAAAATCAGTCATCAGATTTCCTATGCCGAGGTTATAACAAACGAACGCTTGTTTTGCAAGGACAGCCGAGTCATTTTAACGCAGCATCTCAAAAGCCTTCTCGAGAATTTTGTCTTGTCCACGGCTTAAAGCACCCATGTCGTCGAGCATTTCGATATTTGGTGTAACAAATTCTGGATGTGGGATGCCGTCTAAGCTACTCGAGCGGGCAGCCGTAATCGCTAAAGTGCTGCCGTCTGGAAGGTTATACAAGCCGGTGCTGGTGTTGAGAACTCCGGCGGTGCGTTCCCCAAGTACCGTGGCGCGTCCGGGGCGTTGCAAAAAGTAGGTCATGTACTCGGCGGCACTTCTCGAGATATGATTGGTTAAGACCAGCACTGGTTTATTTTTATCAAAACGGGTGAATGGACTTAAATTCCAAACTGCAAAACCATTACTTTTAAGAACTCCATTCTGGAATTCATAGCCACCAGAACCGTTTTTACTTTCAAAGGTCGTCCCGACAGGTTCGGTAAACCCGCCAGCACTGCCGATGCTTTCAAAAGCACTACCGCCACCACTACCACGCACATCCAAAATAATTGCTTTGGTGTTCAGGGCGGTGCGAATATGGTCTTGGACTCGAGCCGCCACCAATGGGGTCAGGTACTGATAAAAGGTAATAATCGCAATGTTATTGACAATTTCTAAGCTCGGCAACCAAGGACCTATTTTTTTAGGCTCGAGCGTCATACGCCTCGAGTCTGGCAATTCAAATAAAATACTGGGCGCACTGGCTTCGAGTTCGGTTATGGCAACCATCGCTTCAGCCGCATTCTTGAACCGATTTAAGTTGCCATTTGCCCCGAGAATCACATCACCACGTTTAATCCCAGCAAGGGCGGCGGGGCTGTTCTCGAGAACCCGTGTGACCACCAAGGCGGGAGCATCTGGTAACGGTGCGAATTTCATTCCAACTCCTAAAATGGGTCGGTTGGCAGCATTGGCATCAAACTCAGCGCGGCGCAAAGCACTCATGCGAAAGGTATGCCCGTCACCTAGGCTCGAGATGAGTTGATCAAGAACTGGAATACCTTGCTTGTAATCACAATTGGGAGTGTCTTTACAGATGGATGCCAGTTTATCCTTAGCGGTTTTTTCGAGGGCTGGTAGGTCAAACTTAGCAAAACCGGCATACTGACCAGCCAATAAATCCACGGCACGTTCTATTAAGTAAACGGCGGAGGATGGCGCTTGGGCGTAACTCGAGACAGTAAAAGTCAGGAAGCAAAAACAAATTAGAGCAATGCGTTTCATAAAAATAGTCTACTGCCTGTTTCTCGAGAAGCATGAAAAAAACTTGTACTCAGTTCAGAAAATCGGTTATCCTGCTGCCCTTACACACAAGGAGGCAGGACATGCAGAAACGACTGGTTGGGGTGGCGCTGGCAGCAGCTTTTGGCACGATGGTGTACGCTCAAGGTGGTTTTGCGGGGTGGCGCGAAATTAGTATTGCTGGTTTGGTTTGCTCGGACGGCAGCCCGTGGAAGTTCTATGCCACGAGGGGCGACACACAAAAAGTCGTGGTGGATTTTCAGGGCGGCGGCGCATGTTGGGATTCGGTCAGTTGCGACCCAAAAAATGGTTTGTACAACCGTACTTTGAACAAAGGCGACCTTGATTACGCCCAAGGAATTTATAACAAAGGCAGCAATGCCAATCCATTCAAAGGCTGGTCACATGTGTTTGTCCCGTACTGCACAGGAGATTTACACTGGGGCAACAGTGAGCAAAAATACACCAGTGGAACAATTCAGCATAAAGGCGCAGCCAACGCCCAAGCCGCCCTCGAGTACACCTATAAAAACTTTCCTTTTGCCCAAAATGTTTTTGTGACTGGTTGCAGTGCTGGCAGTTACGGCGCAGCCATGTGGACACCGCACATCATGAAACACTACAACAAGGCTCGAGTGGCGCTGTTGGGGGACAGTGGCTTAGGCATTACCAGCCAAGGTTTTTCGGATATTGCAACCAAGGCTTGGAATCCATCTGAAGCCATTGCTGATTTTATTCCAGAATTGGCTGCCCTAAAAGCAGACCCAAGTAAACTCCGGGTTGAAACCATTTATAAGGCAGTTGCTAAAGCCTTCCCGAATAATAGTTTCGCGCAATTTACGGCGAATACAGATAATGTCCAGATTTTCTTCCATGCGCTTGCCCTTGGTTTAGCCCAACCGACCCAAGCCTCGGCGACCCAATGGGTTCAACAAGCCTTTGGCAGTCTGCTTGGTATTAAGGCAGTCACACCAAATTATGCCAATTATGTTGCGCCCGGCGGTTCGCACTGCATTATTGGCAGCCCGAATTTTTACACCACCAAAGTTGGCGATAAACCACTGGTTAATTGGGTAAAGGAACTCATTACCAAGACACCAGCCGATGTGATTGCTCGTCCATAAGCCGAAAGGTTGACTCGTCCATAAGCAAGAATTCTCGAGTTGTGGCATTCTATAAAAATGAATGCCATAATTTTTTTAATACCATTGTTTTTTCTGATTGCTTTTTCTGGCATGTGGATGGGCGTGATTTGGTTTATCTCGAGGTTTGGGTGGGTGGGTTTGGCTTCTTTTTGGCGCACCACAGATATACCCACGGGAATGTTGTACTCGAGTGCTTCGGGTCGTATCGTCGCTCGGTACAACCATGTGCTACAAATTTGGTTAGACGATAAGGGCTTATTTCTCGAGCCAATTTGGTTATTTAAGATTGGGCATGAACGCCTTCTGATTCCGTGGGAGGATGTACTGAACATGAAACCGACACGGATTTTATGGCAAACTGGGGTTCGGCTCGAGTTAAAAAACAATCAGTCTTTTGTGCTTTATGGGGCGGTCAGTGCAGCGCTGCTCGAGTTGTGGACACAAAAACCAGCCTTAGAATAATAATAACATATTGACAATCATCAATATGTAATGTACACTCGAGCCATGTCAGGGCTGATGCAACTCGAGCCAAATCCCCCAAGTCAAACCCTTGGTCTCGAGGGCATGGCATGGATATTCAAAGCCCTTTCCGACCCTGCACGGCTTAAAATTATTATGTACTTGGCTTCGGATGCGGTTGGTTGTTGTGGCGATGGCATTTGTGGCTGCGACTTAGAGTCGGTAACAGGGCTTTCTCAACCGACGATTAGCCATCATATGAAGTGCTTGGCTTCGGCGGGTTTGGTTGTGGCACAAAAACGCGGTAAGTGGATGTATTACAGTTTGGACACTCGAGTTTTTGCGGCGGCTGGGGCTTATTTGACCCAGTGTTGCTAAAAATTAGATCAAACATATTGAAATGTATCAATATAAGGAGAAATATATGAGCATCAACGAAATCTTAAATCACCAAGCACAAATTCGCCATGACGTGCGGATAGCCCATCTCGAGGAATACACCATTCTCGAGTGGTGGCAGAGCGTATGGCACAAAACCAGTGTCAGAATCCCAAAACCCCTCGCCCTGACCAGCGCCGAAGCTGCTTGCGCCTACACCTGCTAAAAGGAGAATCATACATGTCAAACTTAGAAACGTTTTTAACCAATCTCGAGCCGCACGCAGAACACCCGATGGTCTTTGACCTTGGTAATGGGCAGCATGTACCCGTTGGCTATCATGTCACCGAATTCAAAGCCCTCGAGTATCACACCGTAGATTGTGGTGGTATGGAACATAAATTCCAAGAAACCGTGATTGAACTCTGGCGCACCGCCCTCGAGTTAGACCGTGATTATATGAGCGTTGGTAAGTTCTTAAGTATTTATAAAAAGGTTAGTCCTAAAGTTAATTTTGCCAGCCAAGCCGAACTGATTTTTTTGTATGGCGCTTCTGGACAACCCGCCGCACGGTACGCGGTTGCTAAACTCGAGCCTAAAAATGGTCAGTTGGTGGTTCATCTCGAGCCAGATGGTGTGCGTTGCAAAAGTGCGGAGCGCAAAGCCGAGGCGCTACTCGATGGTTTACCCGTGGTTTCGGGTTGCTGCACACCCGTTAATTCGAGTAAGGTTTGCTGCTGATGTTACGCCAAGCCACCCTAAGCGATCTCGAGATTCTAAAAGCCCATTTAAGCCAAGCTAAACTTGTTTTACAAAGTATCGAAGAACACCTAGAACATTTCTGGCTTTTATTTGATGGGGATGACCTAATCGCTTCGGCGGGACTCGAGATTTATGGCGGCGTGGCGTTGCTTCGTTCGGTTGCTGTTAATGCTCATTGGCACAATCAGGGTTTAGGACGGCAAATCCTGCAAAAAATTCTCGAGTATGCCTCGAGCTTGGGCATACAAGAACTGGTACTGCTGACCGAAACAGCACCAAGTTACTTTGAGCGTTACGGCTTTAGGAAAATTGCTCGAGAACATGCCCCACAAGCCGTCAAAGCATCAACCGAATTTAAGGGGGCATGTTCGGATAGTGCAATTATGATGCACCGCTTGCTGGTTCATATCCGTACTGCCGAACCAAAAGATAGCTTGCAAATCATCCAGATTTATAACCAAGGCATCGAAGACCGAATCGCTACTTTTGAAACCGAAGCCCGTTTAGAAGATGATATTCTCGAGTGGTTCAATCCAATCTATCCGTTCTTGGTGGCTGAACGTGACGGTCTGGTACTTGGTTTTATTCGCGCCTCGAGTTATCGCAGCCGAGCCTGTTATGCCCAAATTGCCGAGTACAGTGTTTATGTGGCTCGAGAAGCCCAAGGACAACGAATTGGTGATGCGTTAATGACCGCTTTTATTCCAGCTTTAGAAGAAAAAGGGTTTTCTAAAGTTCTCTCGAGGGTCTTTCCGGAGAATACTGCTTCTTTGGCACTTTGCGCTAGACATGGCTTTAGAGTCGTTGGTGTCTATCAAAAACATGCCCAGCTAGACGGTGTTTGGCGCGATTGTGTGATTGTTGAACGATTGCTCGTGTAGAATTTAGCACATGAAAAGATTTTTACCTGTTTTAATCGCTGTTTTATTTTGGTCTGGGGTTGCCCAAGCTCAGGAATTTGGTTTCCGTTTTGGTTTACAACTGCTGACCATTCCGGGTGTGCAAATTGGCACAGAAATTAGTTTTGGCGATTGGGGTCTTGGCACACGAGCTTCGTTTGGCACAGTTATTTTTGTTTCTCGAGTCCAACTCGATGCCTATATGTTTATGCAGATTTCTGGTTCTTGGCAAAGTTATATGGGTTTTGGGGTGGCTGGGCTTACAGTGGTTGCCAACAATAGTTTGTTTGATCTTCATGCGCTGATTGGGGTGCGCTTGAACAATGGTTTTTATGCCGAAGTTGTACCAAGACTATTTTTTGGTTCGCCTTGTTCAGACACCTTTAATTGCACTTCAACCACTGGTTCGATTCGCGCTTTGGCGTATGGGATTGACTTTGGACTTGGTTTCTCTTGGCGCTTTTGAATCGTGACAAAAAATACCAAGCAAAATAGCTGTTGGTGGGTTAGACTGTTCTGGCTGTGACAGGAGCTTTTCATGAACCGCTACGATGACCGTGCCAGACTTGTATTTCATTATGCTCGAGAAGAAGGTTCTAAGCTCGGTCATGCCATGATTGGACCAGAACATTTGTTGCTTGGTCTGATGCGAGAAGGTGGGACGGCTTGCCGAATCCTGACCGAATTTGGTGCAACCTTAGAGGGTTTTCGTCGTCGGGTCGAAGAAATCATTGGTCGCGGCGAGGGTTTACGCCATACCGAAGCCCCAGCCATTACCCCAAGGGCGCGGCGCGTGATGGAACTAGCATCTTCCGAAGCCCGTAATTTGGGCAGTCAAGTGATTGGCACTGAGCATATTTTATTGGGCATTCTGCGCGAAGGCGACGGGGTTGCCTACCGAATCCTAACCGATTTAGCCAGAGACCCAGACACGATTCGTTGGCGAATTTTGGCGCATACCGACCCAAAAACCGAACCAAAAAATGTCAATACACCTTTTTTGGACGAGTACGGACGCGACTTAACCAAAGAAGCCAAAGAAGGCAAACTCGACCCTGTAATCGGGCGCAGCGAAGAAATTCGTCGGGTGGTGCAGATACTTTCGCGCCGTACCAAGAATAATCCTGTTCTAATCGGCGATCCGGGTGTTGGTAAAACCGCCATTGCCGAAGGTTTAGCCTTAGCTATTTTTGAAAAACGAGTTCCAGATAACCTTAAAAACGTGCGTTTAATCTCGATAGATTTAGCCGGTGTGGTGGCTGGAACAAAATACCGTGGTGAATTCGAGGAACGCCTGCGTCAAATCATCGAAGAACTGCGCCAAGCTCGAGTGGTGGCATTTGTGGATGAACTCCATACCCTCGTTGGAGCGGGCGGGGCAGAAGGCACATTGGATGCTGCCAATATCCTCAAACCCGCACTGGCACGCGGCGAAGTCCAAGTGATTGGCGCAACTACGACTGGCGAGTACCACCGTTATATCGAAAAAGACGCAGCTTTAGAGCGTCGTTTCCAACCCGTGCTGGTTCTCGAGCCTAGCCCCGAAGATACCCTAGAGATTCTGCGTGGCTTAAAATCGCGGTACGAAGAGCATCACAACGTCATCATCCCAGATTCGGTGCTGATGTTAGCCGTAAAAGTCGGTGAGCGCAGCTTGCCGGGGCGGAATTTCCCCGATAAAGCCATTGATTTAATAGATGAAGCTGGCTCGAGGGTGCGCTTAAACGCCAGTCTGAACATGCCAGTCTTAGAGGATGCCGACGGCACACCGATTGTCTCCCGCGAAGACATTGAAGCCGTGGTGGACTCTTGGGGCGGGGTGTACATAGATGACCGTGATGACCAAAAACTTTTGGGTCTCGAGGAAGAACTTCGCGCTCAGGTCTTTGGGCAACCCGATGCGGTGCGTTCACTCGCTTCGGCACTGCGGCGCTCACGGGTTGGGCTTGGTGGTCAAACCCGTTTAGCGGCTAGTTTCTTATTTGTCGGCTCGAGCGGGGTCGGTAAAACCCATTTAGCCAAAGCGCTTGCCAAGGTTTTATTTGGTTCAGAGCGCAGTCTAATTCGCTTTGACATGTCCGAGTATCAAGAGCCACACACCATTTCTAAGCTGATTGGTGCGCCTCCGGGCTATATCGGACATGACCAAGGTGGACGTTTGACCGAAGCCGTTCGCCGTCAGCCGTTTAGTGTGATATTGCTAGACGAAATCGAAAAAGCCCATTCGGATGTCTATAACACCTTTTTACAAGTCATGGATGACGGGCGTTTAACCGATGGTATGGGGCGTGCTGTAGACTTTAAGCGCTGCATTTTAATCATGACCAGCAACACTGGCTTTAATGTGTCTGGCGCTGTGCGTTTTGCTGGTGACTCGGAAATTATGGATACCCAACCAGTTAAAAACCTCTTTACCCCAGAATTCCTAGACCGCTTAGACGAAGTGATTCGCTTTAAGCCGCTTGGCGAAAACGAACTCTTAAACATTGCCAGAACTTTACTCGAAGAAATGCGGCTCGAGTTACGCAGCCGAGATTTACGAATAAACTTTGACTCTAAAATTGCGGGTTATTTGGTCAGCAGGGTCAAACTCAAAGGCTCGAGCCGTCAGTTACGCACAATTATCCGCGAAGAAATCGAAGACCCATTGGCATTGGCACTGCTTTCTTTTCCCGAGGGCGAAGTCTTTCTATCCATGCAGGGCGGAAAAATAGAATTTATACGCCCAGAATTGGTTGCCGACTTCTAAAACTGTATTCAGGCGTGTTGTGTCTAAATACCAAAAAACGTCAGACTAGATAGCATGAGTCAAGGACTAAAAGTAGCTGTTACTGGCGCGACTGGTTATGTTGGGCATCACGTATTGCGCGAACTGCTCGAGCGTGGGCATACGGTCAC
>JAYWHB010000107.1:0-1724 GCA_043777915.1 Deinococcales bacterium | reverse complement strand
GTTTGAAGTTGCTTGTCTTCTTCTGGTGTTAAATTGATAAAAATTGTTGGTTGTTTTGGCATTCATGTATCATAGAACATTTTAGGGAGATACTTAGTTGATTTATTGCCAGAACGGGTTCTAATTCCTCGAGCCAGATTACCGCAAGACACCACCGCCGAGCTTGAACTTGAAGAACTGGCACGGGCTGGAATTAAACGGCGTTACCCACCAGAGCAACGCAAAGCAGCCTTGAAACTGATGAGCCATGAACTCGAGGTGATTGAAGAACTGGGTTTAGCTGAGTATTTCTTGGTGGTGCATGAAGTGATAGAAGCGGCTAAATCCTTGAAGATTCGCACCGCAGGACGGGGCAGTGCTGCCTCGAGTATTGTGGTTTACGCCTTGGGGATTGCCCATGCTGACCCACTGAAGTTTCGATTGCGATTTGAGCGATTCTTGAACACAGGACGTTTTGTGAATAAGCGCGAAGCTCCAGACATTGATGTGGATGTGCAGAGTTCAAGACGACAAGAATTGATTGAATGGGTCACGCAGAGGTTTGCAGGGAAAACAGCGATGGCAGCCAACATCAACACCTATGGGCTGCACGGTGCTGTACGAGACGCAGCACGGTTGCTGGGTTGGACCCATGACCAAGCTGGGGAGTTGACTCGAGTCCTGCCGTACCAAGGGCGACCGCGCCACATCAGACGGTACACCAGCGAACTCGAGCGGGTAGCAGGGCAAAGTGTGCTGCTTGAGGTGCTGCTGAGTCTGGTAGAACGCTTGGATGATTGCCCACGGGATTTAGGATTGCACTCTGGGGGAATGCTCTTGGCTCGAGACTCGATTTTGAACCACAGTGCGGTGAAACGCAGTGCCAACGGAACGCTCCAGACTTTCTTGGATAAACGCACCGCCGAACACGCGGGGCTGGTTAAATTGGATTTACTGGGTTTACTGACTTTGGATGTGCTGCAAACAGCCGTAGATTTACTCGAGCAGCAAGGGATTATTTTAGACCTCGAGAACGTAGACTTAGACGACTTAGAATCTATGCTGGCTTAAAAGATGGCAAAGTCATCGGGCTGTTTCAAGTCGAAAGTCCAGCCCAACAAGCCCTCATTGCCCAGTTACAACCCGAGACCTTTCTGGACTTGGTGGCACAAGTGGCTTTGATTCGCCCCGGACCAATCCAAGCCCAATCGGTACGCCCATACATCAAACGGCGTAAAGGACTCGAGCAGGTCGTTTATCCACACTCCAGTCTCGAGCCAGTGCTGCGTCAGACTTATGGGGTCATGGTCTTTCAAGACCAAGCGATTGAGACGGCACAGGTGATTTGTGGCATGAGCATTGACGAAGCCGATAAGTTTAGAAAGCTAGTTTCTAAGGCTCGAGACCGCGAGGACATGGAAGCCATGCGGGAAGTATTTACGACTCGAGCGCAAGAAACACATGCAGACATTGACCATGAAAAAGCTAATTTAATCTTTGAGATGGTGGCAGGGTTTGCGGGTTACGGCTTTCCATTGTCGCATTCAGTGGCATTTGCAACCACGGCAGCACACACCGCTTACCTGAAAGCACTCTACCCAGCCGCTTTTCTTTGTGCGGTCTTGCAGCATGAGCCAGGCATGTATCCAAGACTCACCATCACCGAGGAAGCACGACGAATGGGAATACTTGTGCTACCCGTGAGACTCGAGAACAGCGAGGCTCGGTACACACTCGAGAAATTA
>JAYWHB010000106.1:0-1725 GCA_043777915.1 Deinococcales bacterium | reverse complement strand
CATACAAGCCACGCACCAGCCCATACGGATTCCAAGGCTTGGGCGAGGAGGGCTTGAAATACGGCGCTCGAGCCGCCGCCAAACACAAAATGGTCTTCGTGACCGAAGTCATGGACACCCGCGACGTTCACCTGGTTGCCGAATACGCCGACATTTTGCAAGTTGGCACACGCAACGCCCAAAATTTTGCACTGCTGCGCGAAGTTGGTAAAAGCGGTAAGCCCGTGCTGTTAAAGCGCGGCTTCTCGAGTACCATCGAAGAGTGGTTGCTGACCGCCGAGTACATTCTTTCCGAAGGCAACAACCAGATTGTGCTGTGCGAACGTGGCATTCGCACCTTTGAAAAAGCTACGCGCAATACTTTGGATATTTCGGCGGTGGCAGTGGCTAAACTCGAGACGCATCTACCGATTATTGTGGATGTGACCCATGCGGCGGGACGGCGTGACATTCTGATTCCACTGGCTAAAGCTGCTTTGGCGGTGGGTGCGGACGGCGTTCATGTAGAAGTTCATCCAGACCCAGCTACAGCGCTATCAGATAACCAACAGCAACTTGATTTTGCAGGGTTTGAAACATTTATGAAGGCGATTCGTCCAATGCTTTAAGAATTCTGTAACCAAGCCAAAGTTTTACTGGCAAGTTTATCAAACGCCACCACGCACAATTCCAAATGTTCCTCGAGTGTATCTTCAATTTTATTATGCGAAATCCCCCGTAAACTCTGCACGAACATCATGACTGTCGGAATGCCAACTCGAGCAATTTCGGCAGCATCGTGCAGAGGACCACTGGGCAGAGCATGACTTACACCACAAGTCTCGAGAATCGCATCGTTACAAAGTTCAATCAGTTTTGGATTAAACGGTATTGGTTCGATAGACCAAATTTTGTTCCACTGCACTGTGCAACCTTCTTCATCAGCAAATTTATTTGAAGCATCCACTGCTGATTTGTACATGACAGCCAGCACAGACGCATCTAAATCACGTTGGTCGAGGGTCATTTCGCATCGTCCAACCACGGCGGTGACAATGCCCGGAAAAGTCTTGAGACTCCCAACCGTACAAACCGCGTCCGAGTGCTGCTTGGCGATTTCTCTAATCTCGAGCGAAAGTTTGGCGGCTGCGCCAAGGGCATCGTGCCGAGCATTCATTGGGGTACTCCCAGAATGGGCTTCTTGACCAAAGAAGGTGATGCTGTGCCGCTCCACCCCTTTTGTGCCTAGCACCACACCAAGCGGTAAGCCCAGCTTCTCGAGAACAGGACCTTGTTCAATGTGAAGTTCTAAGTACGCGGCTGCCTTTGTTTTGGCTTTTCCAGCCTCGAGTGCCTTGGCTAAGTCAATCCCGTGAGCTTTTACTGCGTCCTCGAGCCGAATTCCGTCTTTATCGGTACGGTTGCGTAAATCTTCGGGGTCAAAAAAACCAGAGACGGCACTCGAGCCAAATAAACTGCGTCCAAACCGAGCGCCTTCTTCATCTGCCCAATCCACTAAGCAGACGGTTAGCGGTGGTTTACCATTGTATTCTTCTGAAATTCGGCGCAGTACCTCGAGACCCGCCAGCACATTTAAGCAGCCATCGAGCCATCCGCCGTTCGGCACACTGTCCAGATGCCCACCAATCCAGAGTTCCTTTTCGGATTCACCGCGTAAAGTCACCCATAAGTTGCCTGCTTTGTCCTGCGTGGTTTCTACGGGCAAGCCCTCGAGTTTGGATTTTA
>JAYWHB010000105.1:0-4858 GCA_043777915.1 Deinococcales bacterium | reverse complement strand
TTACTATCGTGCTAGGTCTAACATTTAAGGCTTCTAAGGCTTTCTCGAGCATGGCATCACGCCCTTGGGCTAAATTCTCGAGGTCCTCGTTGAATCGGGTGTCTGGTGTGACCCGTTCACTGGCATATGTTCCATCTGGGCGAATTCCCTTACCGATGGTTAAGCCAATAAAACTGCCATTGGCGAGGTCAAATAAACGTGTGGCGGTGTTCAGTACGCCGTATGTTTCTTCGCCAATCACCACGCCACGTTTGGCATACTGCATTTGCGCCGCAAAAACTTCAGAACACGAGGCACTATCGGCATTGACCAACACTGCGACTTTACCTTTGAATTGGGCAGGGTTACTAATGTTATAGACTTCGGTTTGGCTTTTGCCATTGCTGACACTGGTCAGACCGTTTTTATAGCTGTAAATGGTTCTCGAGTAACGTGTCTCGAGGATGTTGCTAATTTCTGGCAGGAACGCGCCGGGCGCACTGGTGCATTCGGTCGCAACCCCGCCGGGGTTATCGCGTAAGTCCACCACAATGCTATTTGCCCCTTGGCTTTCGGCGGTTTTGACCAATTCATGGAATTTTGTGCCAACCTCTTTGAATGGGGTGAATTCATGAATCCGAATCACGGTGGTGGTGCTTGGTAAGCCGTTTGGTTTTTTGATTTCGGGTAGCCATGCCGTGCCAACCAAAATCGGGGTAACACTTATCTCGAGATTGGTTTTGCCATCACGCAGGATACTAAGCTGCATGGCTTTTCCTTCGGCTTCTAATCCTAGGAATAAACCTTCGTTCTGACTGGGTGAACTTGGTAAACGCTGACCATTTAAGCGCACTATTCTATCGCCGCGTTTTAAGCCAGCCTTGCCAGCCGGTCCGTCTTCGCGCACATCGGTGACCACTCGGTCTGAAACTCGAGACAACTGAGTGGTGGCAATTTCAAGACTGGGGCTACCAATCCCACCGCCACCGATTTGCCCCGCAAACTGCGCGGCGATTTCTGACGGCACAAAGTAACTGTGTGGGTCGTTTAATTCCCTAATCATTAAAGCAATTGGGCGTTCGGCATTGCTAAACGGGCAATCGGTGGCTCGAGAAGTACAATTGCTGTCTACTTGGGCTTGGTACTTGGCAACTAAGGTGCTTAGATTGACTTTACTAAAACCATTGTAATTAAATTCAACAAAGAAACTGGCTTGGTCAAATAAATCTTGGGCTGGTGTGCCAATGTAGCGTTGGGCGCTGGCAGCACTCGGGAATGCCAAGGCAGCAGCAATCACAAGTGCAAGGTATTTCATTTTGCCCCAAGAATCTCGAGGGCTTTCTCGAGTTGGGCATCGCGTCCAGCCGCCAGTGCAGCGAGGTCTTCTGGGACGACCACATTTGGGGTGACAGCCATTGGGAATGGGGTTTTATCTAAATTCAGCATTCGGAACTGGGAAATTTGGATAATATCATCGTTAATCAGTTGGGCTAATCCACCGCCACTGACACCGTTTTGTCCACTGGTGGTGACACCAACAACTTGGGCGCGTCCAACCCGTTGCAAGAAGTACGCCAGCATTTCCGAAGAATTCTCGGTAATTTGATTGACCAAGACCACAACTTTACCTGTGTACTGAACTGGACTGGTGGCTTGGACAACATCTTGGGCTTGTCCGCCTTCGGGTTGACCACGAATCAATGCGCCGTTTTTCTCGAGGAAGTAAGTCAAGTCTTGACCAGCAAAGCGTTGGTCGTAAGTAAAGCCACCTTCTTTAATAAATGCTCCAGCCGCAAGCAGTGCTTCTGAATCAAAGCCACTGAATGAATCACGTAAATCTATAATCACACCAGCCGCATTGTCGCGCACGGCTCGAGCCACATTGGAATGTACCCGTGTGCCGATGCTGCCGTACAAGTGCGGAATCCGAATCATCAGGGCTTTACCAACGGCGCTACGGTATGGAGCGCGTGGGTCTTCGACCAGAACTGGTGTTACACTAGCGGTTTTGTTTGCGCCAGCCACACTGTACTCGAGAACAATGGCTTTGGCACTGGCTTCGGCGGTTTTGAGGGCTGCCAAGGTTGCTGGTGCGCCGTTGATGGTTTTAATCAAGTTACCTCGGCTGAGGTCGGCATTAAAAGCAGGTTCGCCGGGGAATGCCTCGAGAACCACTAGACCCTGCCCAGCCAATTCGCGGGCTTGAATGCCAATCGTCGGGGTGCTGGGTCCTTTTCCATCCACGTAACGGTCAGAGGTGTCTGAATCCTCGAGGCTGACCAGACGGGTAAACGGGTCATTGAGGTTTTTCATGTAGGTCACAATGACTTCTCTGCCTTTGTCATACCCGCAAGTGGTTGCTCCAGCACAGAGTTTTTGCACATCTGCCAGCATATTTTTTTGTAAGTCACGCCAGTACGGAACTTTACTTGGACCATTGTAATAAAAACCAATGTAAAACGAGGCTTGTTTGACCAAATCCTCGGCGGGCGTGGTTTTGGCTTGGGCATTGGCAAGACCTAAACTACTAGCGGCAATAGCGAGGGCGATAAGTAATGGTTTTTTCATGGGCGCTCCTTTTTGGGGTGGGTGTGAACATCTTAGAATACTGCTTTTGATGTGTTCTCGAGTAGTTCGTGGCTTTCAGTTTTTCTTTAGCTGATTGCCACAAAATTGCCATATTGACAATGGTATAAAAATAATTATACTTAATTGATGAAAACAGCCATCTCTCTACCTGATGAGTTATTCTTACGCGCCGAAGCCTTTGCCAATCAAAAAACCATGAATCGCAGCGAACTCTATGCCAAAGCCCTGACCGATTATCTCGAGCAACACGACCACAGCAGTATCACGGCACAATTAAACGATGTTTACAATGACATAGATAGTTCATTACCACCACAAATTGCCGAACTTGGCTTTGAAATACTACGCCGAGTCAACAAGTGAATCGTGGCGAAATTTGGGAAATCGAATTCCCACTGGTTGCTCGAGAAAACTCAGAACCATATGGTCACGGCTTAGTTGTCATTGTCTCGAGTGATGCCTTTAACCAAAGTGCGATTCACACTGTCATGGTTGCGGTACTAACTTCTAATATCAAACTCGCCCGAGCGCCGGGAAATGTCCTGCTGGTAAAAGAAGATATTCCAGAATTACTTACAGATTCAGTAATCAATATCTCGCAGGTTTTGGTTGTGGATAAAAGTCGTTTACGCAAGTTTCGGGCTGTCTTGGATTTTTTTAGTCTCGAGCTACTTAATTTGGGATTAAAACGTGTCTTTGATTTAAGTTGAGGATTTGTCCGTAAATAAAATCCGTGAATTGCAAGGCGATGACTTCTTGACCATAAACACGCACCTGACGGGCATGGTCGCAAGCATCGCCCCTACGAAAAAAAATTGTCCTGTAGGGGCGAACCTTGTGTTCGCCCTGTAAGAAAATACGTTTTTTCGTTCTGAAATCGGGAAGTTATTTCTGGACAAATCCTTAAGGCAATTGTTCTGACCAAATTCAAGTAATCTCGAGTCATGAAACTTGGTTACTCATTCTGCCCAAATGACACTTTTATTTTCTATGCACTAACCCACAATAAAATTAGTCTCGAGCAACCCATAGAAGAAATGCTCGAGGATGTCGAAACCCTGAACCTTTGGGCGCAAACAGCACGACTCGAGCTAACCAAAATTTCGTATCATGCCTACGCCCATGTGATGGACAACTATGTGGCATTACGGGCGGGTGGGGCGCTTGGGCGTGGGGTGGGTCCGCTTTTAGTAGCCAAAACCAAGCTAGAGGATTTACGCGGCAAGACCGTGGCGAGTCCGGGCAAATTCACCACGGCACAGTTACTGTTACAAATTGCCCATCCAGAAGTCAAGACCGTTTTTATGCGTTATGACCAGATTATGCCAGCCGTTGAACGCGGAGAAGTAGACGCGGGGTTAATCATTCACGAATCAAGATTTACTTACACCCAACACGGATTAGTGAAATTGCTGGATTTGGGGCAGTGGTGGGAAGCTGACACGGGTTTACCACTGCCACTTGGGGCGATTCTGGCACGGCGCGATTTACCTGCCCAAACCTTAGCAAAACTAAACACTGCGGTGCGCTCGAGTCTCGAGTACGCCTATGCCAATCCGCTCGAGCCAAAAGCCTATATTCGTCAACATGCCCTCGAGATGGAGGACAGCGTAATGCAAGCCCATATAGATTTGTACGTCAATGAATTTAGCCTAGATGTCGGTGAGATTGGGCTGAAAGCGGTGGAAACGCTATTTGCTCGAGCCGCCGCGCTTGGCTTTATCAAAAAGCCTCAGTTGCCACTGTTTGTGGATTAAAAAACGCAACCCATTCGCATCAGTTTAAGAGCAAAACCCTTTCAGTACGCACAGAATCACAATCAGTCAGCCCCTCTCCCGACTCGCTGAAAACTCGCCACCCTCCCCCAAAAAACGCTTCGCTTGGGGAGGGTTTAGAGTATGGGGCTTTGACTTTCATAACCTTAAAATGTGCTTTCAGAAAAGCGTATTTTGGTTTTTATTCAAAATACACAAAAGCAAAAAATAAACCGAACAACCCTCTCCCGCGCTTTTTTGCGGGACGAGGGTAACGAGCCTAAGCGAGTTGGGAGAGGGTTAGAACGCGGTATGGATAAAGCATTTTGAGAAACGGGTTTTAGTTGTTCTGCACTATTAATACCAAATCTATTTAGATAATCTCGAATCCAATAATCAAGTATATGTCGTCAAAAACACTGTTTGGAATCAAGCAATACTAAGTGCTTCCCGTGTAACAATCAGATAATGACACCTCCAATAGCTGTCAGCGCTACCATCAAAGCAGCCCGCAATTCAGTCAGTGAGTCATAACA
>JAYWHB010000104.1:0-1731 GCA_043777915.1 Deinococcales bacterium | reverse complement strand
GTTTAGAAGCACCACTTTTAATGCTCGACGAGCCTTTTAACGCCCTTGACCAAGATGCCCAAATCACCTTAGGCGCAGCCCTTGAAGCTCGAGCCGAGGCGGGGGGTTGTGTGCTTTTTAGCGCTCACCAGTTGGATTTGCCTTTTTCTAACGCCAGTGTTTTAGCGCTCGAGAACGGGCGGTTGCTCGAGTGAATGCGGTTGGGTTTTTGCGCCAAGCCACCGCACTCAGGGCTTGGAAAAAGTTTTTTACTTGGGTCGAAAAAGCCTTTGGTTGGGGTATGGTGGCTTGGTTGCTGTTTTGGCTAGTGGTTTATTTAATTGCTGGCTTTCAGCTTTTAAGTCCACTTAAAACAGCCCTACCTTTAGAATACTTAAAACTGGGCGCTTTGGTCGCCTCGAGTCTTTTCTTTGCGTCGTTTGCGATTTCTTCGCCGCGTTTACCAAGTGTGATTATTTCTAGCCGTGATGTCATGCGCCTTGGAATAGCACCAGCTGTACCGATAAAGGTTCTCGAGTATCCGTTATTACTGGCTTTAGGTCAAAACTTATTTTTAGGGGCGCTCTTTGGGGCTTTACTGTGGATTGTGCTGCGAACCGTTTTTCTGCTCGAGTTACCACTGTCTGTGCCTGTGGTAGCCCTTCTTTTTGCGGCTCGAGTGGTCTGGCAGATGAGCCTTTATGCGGCTGCAAGTCGGGTTTTTCTGGTTGGATTATGGCTTATTTCGGTGCTGCTGGATGTGTTTTTTGGCTTAGGGATTTCGGCGGCGCTCTATTCCTCGAGTCCAATTGTGCTGATTATCCCAAGTTTAATGCTTTTGACTGGCTGGCTGACATTGCAAAAATCGTATCTTGAAACTTTCCCCAGTGGTTTTTTGCAACATTCAACTGTCTTGGCGCAACTCAAGGCGATGGGCTTGATGCTGCTGACTCAAACCATTCCAGCCGTGGGAATGCGTGAACGATTACAACGCCAGTTAAGAGTCAAAACCCAAGGCAAGGGCTGGCGAATCCCCGCCCCACCGATTCGCTACGGAGCAAGTGCGGCGCTTGTATGGCGCAATGCCCAGACCATGATTAGCTGGAGCATCGGACAATGGGTATTTTTGCTACTTGGCTTAGCCGCGTTTTTTGCGACTGCCTCGAGTGTCGTGCCAAATGGTTTTGCCTTACCCGCCCAAGTTTTAATCCTCAGCTTTATTGCCCTGCCTCTGGTTGGCTCTCATTTGCCCAATACGCTTGTGCCGTTGCGTGGCTCGAGCATTCTGCTTGGGCGGGTAGGAATTGGCGCGGTTCTGATTATCGTCTCGGGTCTGATAGCCACATTTTGGATTCCAAGTGCAGCCCTGATTGGTCTACGGGCTATTTTTTGTTTGGTGCTGCTCGAGACACTACAACGCTGGACAAAAAACCCGACCCTGACTCAGAATCTTGGCTTAGCGGCAGCACTTTTAACTTTTGTTTCAGAAGCCTTACTTGGTTTTTTAGGGGCATCGAGTCTCGAGTATTCGGTCTTGCTATTCTTCGTTTTTTTAATTTACACCGTGCAGAACATCCAAGATTGATATTTCTGGTTTTACTGGCAGACAATATTATCCTAAAATTTGACTTGCACTTTACTATCCTCACTTTTGGGGTGCATCTCAAGATTGGGGGTTAGCTTTGATCTTCTGAATCCTAATTCGTTGAGGAGGAAAAGCCTTGAATCGCAAAGCATGAAAACGAGTCACAG
>JAYWHB010000103.1:0-1732 GCA_043777915.1 Deinococcales bacterium | reverse complement strand
ACTGTCCAATAAATTCTAAACGGTCACAGGTAAAACGGGCATCTTTACCGGCTTGCCACTGCACAATTAAATCGGTAAAGGCAATTTTTTTGCTGAATTCGGAGTTCCAATGGTTACGGGCAAATATTGCTTTGGTCAGAGGGTCTTGTTCGGTGATGATATACACCGATTTATTTGCGCCTAGCACCCACTCGAGGTAGGCAGTTACAGATAATTTACGGGTTTTGTTTGAACGATTTTCGATACTTAAACGCGAAATTTTTACGGGGTCGTCAGCCGCCACGAATTGGCTTAACTCGAGTTGCAACCCGTGTGTGGCATGGCTAAAATGGCTGTAACCTTGTCCGTGGCAAATGGTGTATGGGCTGGATTCCCGAATCGGGGATGGCGTAGCTGTAAATAATGCCAAAGTCTCTTCATCGCGGATGTAAATAATTTCTGAAATTGGGTCGGTCACGGGGTCGTTTGACCAAGGGGTGAGTTTATTTTCACGGCTGTTTTCTGCCCATGTATAACCAGCCCCCGATTCAGAGACTGTAAAACCTAGTTTTTGGTTGCTAATCACGTTAATCCACGGGGCTGGGGTGGACTGTCCAGCCTCTAAAAAAATCTGGTACTCGAGTCCGTTGTGGGCAAAACCACCTAAGCCATTGAAGAACTCGAGGTTGGGACGGTTTAGTGTTAAGCCTAGATTGCTTTTTGCAAGACTGGTTTGGGTTTTTTGTGGCAGCACTGGGCGGATGGTACGGCTGCGAATGACTTGTTCGGTTAGCGTACCTTGTTGACTGAGTAACATGGCTCGAGCCGTGCTTTGTAGTAAATCCTGTTCGGCGGGAAAAAGTAAATCGGCACGAAGCGTAAAAACACGCCCTTGGCTTTGGTCTTCGGTTTGCGGGCTGGTAGAACGCAATAATTGCACAATTGCTTCTTGTAACTCGAGCTTATATGAGGTCGGCTGTTCATTGAGAATAACCACATCCACCCTTAAGCATTTGCTGCGCCAGTATTCGTGCGCTCGCAGGATTTGACGGACAATCTCGAGGTCGGCAAGGTCGTTAATTCGCACTAGCAGCATCGGTAAATCGCCCGAGATACCATGCCGCCATAAACCAGACTGTCCAAGGGTGTTGCGTTCTAATACAGCACTTGAGGCTTGCATTTCGGGACTTTGGTACAATAATTGTGTAGCAAGCCGTTGAAAAATATGGGCTTCGTCTGGACTAATTCCCAGATGATGCAATTGCACCTGAGCGCGAGTCCATGCCAGCGTCAAACCACGTTCAAAAGCATCTGGGTCGTTATAACGGTCGGCTAGGTCCAGTGCAGCTTGGCGACTCGGGGACACCATGGTTGCAAAAGTGACTCGAGCCGTTGCACCGGCTGGCAAGCGAATGGTTTGGCGCAGACTAAAAATTGGGTCTAGCACAGCACCTACTGTGCCAGACAAGGGTCTGCCAGCCACAATTGCCACTGGATTTTTAAGGCTTTGATTGCGTCCAATAAAACGCGCTCGGTCGGTTTCAAATTGCAAAGCTGAAAGTGGCTCGAGAACCGCCCCCTCGAGCCGAATGCTTTCAATAACTGCGGTGTGGGCTGCCCAATAAACTGGTTCTTCGGGTGAACGCGGACGACGGGTTGCCAGCAGCACCCCAAGGCTCGGTTCAAATTCGGTTTGCACAAATAATTTGGCAAAAGCTGGATGGGCAAGGTCTGCTGCTACCGAAGTCAAGAC
>JAYWHB010000102.1:0-1736 GCA_043777915.1 Deinococcales bacterium | reverse complement strand
CCAACGGTTAAACGGGTTAAGTCAGAACGAAAAGCAAAACTGGGTGGGGTACTGGCAAGACTTGGGGCTTGGTATGCACCTTGGGCAATCACAAACGGACCAAAACGTGGTTTACCAAGTGCGCCAGCATCTACGGCAAATGAACCCTCTAAGCGGTACTCGACTTTTGATCCAGTGACAATCTTAAACATGCTTTGTAAAGAATTTGGGTCTATCGGAATGCTGACATCCACAGGAACATTGCTGGGGACACCATTGGCTTTCATATTAAAACCGGGGGTACTGCCAGCCGCCACTTTTTTACCATCCAAGTACATGTCAAACTTCATTTCGGTTAAGCCAAGGTCAACTAGATTAGGGTTTCGGGCAGTCAGCAACACCCGAATAATCGCTTCTGGGGCAACCCCATTTAATCCGGGTGGGTTTAAGCGCAGTAAACCCGCTTCACGCATTTCAAACTGAGGTGTTTGTACCAAATTGGGAATACAGCCAACTAAAACCAAGACCAATGCAGCCAGTATCACCGAAATCTTTTTCATGGCTCGAGTCTAGCGCATTCTTAATGAAAAGTGTTTTGAGCGCCAAATAAAGTAAACTTTTTAGCATGAACTATCCGATTTCAGGAGTTTACGAACACCATAAAAGCACCCCCGAAGCCCGTAAGTATTACCAAGTCTTGGGTTGTGCCAAACACACCGAAACAGGTGAAGTGCTGGTGGTCTATATTCCACTTTATGTTATTCCAGAACACACGGGGCTGCGTTTACAGGTGCGTCCCGTGAGCATGTTTATGGAATCAATTGAAAAAGAAGGGGTTGAAGTTCCCCGTTTTAAGTATATTGGGGTAGAGCTTTAATCGTGATTAATGTGCATGAGCCAGATTCCAATGGCAAAACTAATGGCGGCTGTACCTAATTTCCAAAGCATGGCATCAAGTGTTAATTCCTTACCAGGAAAAAAAGAATCGGCTGTCCAGTAGACAAAAAAAGCAAATGTGCCATTGCCGATTAACCAACCCGCCAAGCGCTTGGGGTCAGAAGGGATGTTCAAAAAAGCAATTTTTTTAGCGTCTGAGGGCTGCATACAAGACAGCATAACCAGCAAGGCAGGGACATTCAATATCGGGGTGAACAGCCGCGCAAAATTGGGGTGTCTCGAGCCGCGCAGAATTGGGGTGTCTCGAGCCGCGCAAAATTGGGGTAGTATTTCGCCCCATGTGGACTGGTGTTCTGCTGGCAGCCGCCAGTGCTTTTTGTTTTTCTACGCTTGGTATTTGGGGCAAATTAACCCAACAACTGGGGTTTGCCTCGAGCAGTTTATTGGTTTGGCGTTTTGCCTTGGTAGCACTAGTCTTGTTTGCTGTTGGCTACGGTAAAGGCTTCACTTGGCAGGAACGGCTGCGGATGGTCTTGTTTGGTATGGCATATTTTGTTTTTACCGCCCTGTACTTTGCTTCGCTCGAGCGGATTTCGGCAGGCACAGCCGCGCTGTTGGTTTACCTTGCGCCCGTGGTGGTGGTGCTGATTCATGCAGTTCAAGGTAAACGCCCAAGTAGGCAGCAACTGATGGCGACTGCCTTAGCCGTGGCTGGCTTATTGGTGATTGTTGGACTGCCCAGTTCTCGAGATGCCAATTTGCTTGGCGTGGTTTTGGGGGCATTGGCGGGTATTGGGTACGGTTGGTACTTGGTGATGAGCGAAACCCAACGTCAAGTTCCACCTTTGGCTTTTACTGCC
>JAYWHB010000101.1:0-4877 GCA_043777915.1 Deinococcales bacterium | reverse complement strand
CTTCAGAAGCACAAGTCATCGGAACGACTATTCCTTCGGCATCAGAGGCATGATGCAGTGTCTCGAGCGTCGCATCTGGACGAATCAGCACGAGGCGTGGTTTACCAAGTGTTAAGGTCTCGAGGGCTTGTTTACGCACAATCTCACGGCTACACGAACCACCGACAAAACCCTGCATTCGACCATCGGCAAAAATTAGCGCCCTGTCGCCAAGGTGCGACGATACTGGCGCACGTCTCGAGACCACCGTGGCGGTCACAAAACTCGAGCCAGAAGATTTTAGGGATAATACTGTTTGGTAAAAATCTGTGTTCATCATGTGCCTTTGCAATCATGGCATGAAATCGCCACAACGAGGGCGAGGCATACCTCGCCCCTACAGTTAAAATCAATGGAAACCATAATCAAATGCCTTATCGCCGCTTGTACCATGCACTTGGGCATTGAACGAAATAATAATTCGGTCTGAATCACCGTCGTATGGCATGGCTTTGTGGTTTAGCCAACTTGGGAACACAATTAAATCGCCAGCCTTTGGAATCACATCAAAATTGCTTTGTTGCAAATACGCATTGCCTAAGTCCATGTGCGCCCCGCCAAGCAGCCCAAGCTGATGCCCATAAAACCGAGTGATGCCATTGGTCGCCCCAAGCATTGCATGGTCTTGACGACGCTCGAGCGCATCTATTTGTACATAATACACGCCGCTCCAAGAGCAATTGCCGTGGTTATGAATGTCATGAAAACCATAGCGGTTGGTAATTTGAAACCAAGCCCCAACAATGTGCATTTGCAACTTACTCGCGCCCATGCCCTGCCAAATACCAGCGTTCATATCTGATGCAATTTCAAACACGCTTTCGGAGACAAATCCAAACAATTCTTTCAAACTGGCGTTGTCATACCGACTAAGTAAATCATCGCTCGAGGAGTATAAATTCCCAACCTTCGCCCTTTGAGCTTCCAAATCAGCTTTGCGGTGGGCATAAAATAATTCAACCAAATCGGCATTGACCGCCCCAGAATTCTCGAGTGAGCGCCGCAAAATCGGAGTCGCCCAATGCTTAGAGATGTTATCGCTCATCGGCTGCCTTATCCCAACTCTGCCATACGGGTTTTGACATTGGCAAACGTTCCCGCAATCAACTTCTGTGCCTGAGCATCCAGCACCCGTCCGCCTACCGTGGCAATTGGACCACGCATCGTTGCCGCCCCACTCCAATCAAGGGTGGTGGTGGTGTCGCCATTATCCTTAATATCTGCCCCAGCCAGCAAATCCACCACACTGCCAAAACCGCCGCCGCTAATTTTGACATTCATCCGGTTGCCGCCTTCCTGCGGCTCGAGGGTAATCTTAAACTTAAAACTCCCACGCACCGGACCTAAGCCAATGCTAACAACCGCATCAAAATTTTTAGCATCATGCACCGTCACAGTTTTTACATCGGGCAAACACGAAGCCACTTTTTGTGGGTCGTTGATAAACGCCCAAACTGCGTCTTTGCCAAGTGGCACTTGTTCTGTTCCGTTATACTCGAGTTTCAAAACATCACTCCTTATACATTGACTGAGAGCGCTTCTCCCACGGGATAGCCATAAACCAAGCGAAGCTCGTAGATAATCTACTCCTGAGAGCGCTTCTCCCAAGGGAGAAGCTGCCGAAGGCTGATGAGGGGCTGACTGACCACGCTCTTTTAGCCCCTCATCTCGAGCCTAGGCTGTTGGGCTTTTGCGTATCAGGGCGAGGCAAGCCCCACCCCTACGGTTGGTTTTAATCGGCGGCTTGGGCTTCGGCGGTTCGGATGGCGCTCCAGACCTTTTCTCTGGTCAGTGGCATGTCAATATGCTTGACCCCAAGCGGCGATAGCGCATCTATGACCGCATTGACAAAAGCGGCTGGGCTGCCAACATTTGGGCTTTCACCAACAGATTTTGCACCGATTGGATGGTGTGGGCTGGGTGTAACCGTATGCCCCGTCTCCCAATGTGGCGACTCGAGACTGGTTGGCACAAGGTAATCGGTAAAATTGGTACTTAAATTGTTGCCTTCATCGTCGTAAGCAATTTCCTGCATGAAAGCAATGGCAAAGCCTTCGGTTAAGCCACCGTGGACTTGTCCTTCGACAATCATTGGGTTGATAATCGTGCCGCAGTCGTCTATGGCAAGAAAGCGCCGCACCTTAGTTTCGCCCGTATCACGGTCTACGTCGACGACTGCCACATATGTGCCGTGTGGGAAAACCATATTCGGGGGGTCGTAGTACAAGGTTGTCTCGAGTCCGGGTTCGTTATCACCGGGATTGGTGTAGGCAGCAAAAGCAACTTCCTGCATGGTGATGCTTTTACCGGGCGCACCGAGAACATTAAATTTGTAGTCTTTCCACTCGAGGTCGTGTTCGCTTACCTCGAGAACATGGGCAGCAATTTTACGGGCTTTTTCGCGGATTTTTCGGGCAGCCAGTGCCAGAGCGCCACCCGCCACAGGAGTCGAGCGGCTGGCATACGTGCCGAGTCCGTATGGGGCGGTGTCGGTGTCGCCTTCCTCGACCAAGAAGTTTTGTGGGTCAAGTCCGAGTTCTTCGGCGACAATTTGCGCCCAAGTGGTTTCGTGTCCCTGTCCTTGGGATTTTGTGCCGGTACGAATAATCCCCGAGCCGCTTGGATGGATACGGATTTCTGCACCATCAAACATCTTAATCCCGAGAATATCAAAGTGCTTGCTCGGTCCTGCGCCTGTGACTTCGGTAAAGGTGCTTAATCCAATGCCCATTAACTCGCCTCGAGCGCGTTTTTCGGCTTGCTCGAGCAGCAGTTCTTTGTAACCAATTCGCTCGAGTGCAACGTTCATGGTTTTTTCGTAATCGCCAGAGTCATAAATAAAATTTAAGGGCGACTGATACGGGAATTGTTCGGGTTGCACAAAGTTCTTGCGGCGCAGTTCGGCAGCATCTATGTTCAGTTCATCAGCGAGAATATCCATTGCCCGTTCGATGGCATAACTGGCTTCGGTCACACGGAAACTACAACGGTACGCCACTCCGCCGGGCATTTTATTGGTGAAATAGGCATCTAAATTGGCGTACGCATTGGGGAAATCATAACTGCCCGTTACAATCCCAAACATTCCAGCCGGATACTTACTCGGGTCGGCTGCCGCATCGAATGCGCCGTGGTCAGCGATAGTATTGACTTTTAGGGCAGTGACTTTACCTTCTTTGGTTGCGCCGATTTCAATATCCATGTGGTAATCGCGGGCAAAACTCGAGGTCATGTTTTCGGTACGGGTTTCAATCCATTTGACGGGGCGCTTTAAGACCAATGCACCAGCAATGGCGCAGACATACCCCGGGTAAACTGGTACTTTGTTGCCAAAGCCGCCACCAAGGTCTGGGCTAATGACACGGATTTTATCTTCGGGAATACCCAACACCAAGAACAGTGCTGTGCGGTAAACATGCGGGGCTTGCGAGGTCACATAAAACTGTAAGCGTCCCATGACATCAAATTCGGCAATACAACCACATGGCTCGAGTGGCGCGGCATGACAACGCTGAAACTTGATGTGTTGCTTGACCACATGTTCGGCTGCCTCAAGAGCGGCATCGGTTTCGGCTTTTTTACCGACATTCCAGTTAAAAATATGATTGGTGGCATTGGCTCGATCTGGGCGCAAAATCACTTCATCGGTCATGGATTTGTACGGGTCTGCCATTACGGGCAGGGGTTCGTAATCTACATCCACCAGTTCTGCCATGTCATAGGCGGCTTCTCGAGTCTCGGCGTAAACGGCTGCGACTTCTTGGTATTGATACAAAACTTTACCGTCTGCCAAGACCATTTGCTTATCTAAACCATGAAACGTTGGCAACCAACCAACCTTATAGGCATTCAGTTCTTTGCTGGTAACGACTGCCACCGCACCCGGAACTTGCATGGCGGCACTCGAGTCAATCCCTTTAATGTTGGCGTGCGGATACGGACTATGCACCAACGCCATCCAGAGTTGCTCGGGTAAATTGATGTCATCAATATAATTGCCTTTACCTTGTAAGAAACGCGGGTCTTCTTTGCGTTTCATGGATTTTCCCATTGCGTGTTTTTCCATATATCTCCTTTGGAGAGGCAAAGGGCGAAAGGCGAAGGTCAAAGGGGTTTACTTTTGCCTTTTGCCTTTTGCCTTTCGCCTCTAGTCATCAGCAGCTTGGGCGGACATGGTGCTGGCAGCTTGCTGCACGGCTTTGACGATGTTGTTATAGCCCGTACAACGGCACAAATTACCGCTTAGCCCTTCGCGGATTTCGTGTTCGCTTGGGTTAGGGTTCTGCTCGAGCATCGCAAGGCTGGTCATCATCATTCCGGGGGTGCAGTAACCGCATTGCAAGCCGTGTTGATCCCAAAAAGCTTGTTGGATTGGGTGCAGAACACCGCCGGGCGCAAGTGATTCAACCGTTTTAATTTGATGACCTTCTGCCATGACTGCAAACACAGTGCAGGATTTGACAGGTACACCATCCATTAAAACAGTACAGACACCGCAACTGCTCGAGTCACAACCGACGTGCGTGCCGGTCAATTTGGCTTGCTCACGAATAAAATGCACCAACAGGGTGCGGTTCTCGACTTCGGCAGTGTGGGATTTACCATTGATGCTCAGACTGATTTGGCTCATGCGGATACCCCCAAACGAACTAAGGATTCTTTGATGCCTCGAGCCACCAAGACCCTTGCCATGTCTTTTTTGTATTCAGCACTGCCGCGTTGATCAGCGTTGGGACTGGCAATTTTTGGCGCTTCGGCAGCGGCTGCTTTAATCAGTTCTAAACTTGGTCGTTGACCAACCAGCATTGCTTCGGCGACACTAACCCGCATGGCAATAT
>JAYWHB010000100.1:0-4878 GCA_043777915.1 Deinococcales bacterium | reverse complement strand
AGCTCGGGTGCGGGCGATGTTGCGCCGCGCCAAAATCATTGAAGAAGAAAGCCGTGTGGCGGTGCTGCGTTTTGGACGTTTTGAACTTGATAGCAATGCTCGGGCGGTGCGAATTGGCGATAAACTGACTGATTTAACCCCGCGTGAATATGAATTGCTGCTGATGTTGGCACGCCACCCCGGACGTACCTTTACCCGCGATTATCTGCTCGAGCGAATTTGGGGTGCAGAGTACGATGGTTCTGACCGGGTTGTGGACACAACCGTGGTGCGCCTAAGACGCAAACTAGGCATCGAGGGCGAACGGGTCATCAGCGTCTGGGGTGTTGGCTACCGCTTTGATGCAGCTTAAGAAGGCGAAGGGCGAAAGGCAAAGGGCGAAGGTTTTTACTTTTGCCTTTCGCCTATACTGCCTTATGGATTACTCGAGGGATGAACGCTGGCGGGTTTTTATTGGCTCACCTCGGGTGGATGCCGAGGAACGCCGTGTCTCGTATTGGATGGTTTACTCGAGGTCTTTTTGGGTGGCTCTGCTTGAGGCGTTGTGGCTTGCTTTATTTTTTCGTGGGTTAGCGGTGGTGCTGACTCGGGTCGGTGTGGCTGCGCCTTGGGCAGAACTCTGGGCGTTACTGAGTGAACACATCTTGTGGTTCTGGGCGGTGCTGCGGCTTTCTCGGCTCGAGGACGCAAGTTGGTGGTGGCGGGTTGTACGGGTGGCTGTTTTTGGTTTGTTGTTGGGTTTTGGGTTTTGTGTTGCCAATGTGATTCTGGTTAATTTTTTAGCCCCAACCCGAACTTTTTTTGCCTTACAAGCGATTATTGCCCCTGAACCTGCTCGAGTGCCATTTGAAGCCTTGATGGTGATTACATTTTTGCGTTTTGCCTTTGTTTTTGCAATCAGAGAAGTTTGGCTTGAAGGACGGCGCAACCTGCGTTGGCGTTTAACTGCCTTGGCGCTGTTTGGTGGGGTTTTTGCCGCCAGTGTAGTGGCAATTTTACCGGGTGTGATTACTTTGGTGCGCGACCCCAGCGCTCGTTTAACCAGCGATGCGCTGCGCGATGCAACTGAGCTTGCCAAAGCCTTTCAAGGAGCGCTGAGCAGTGGTTCGGACGAAAAACAGTTAAAACGTTTGTTTACTGTTTTAGAGAGCGGTGTTGATACCCGTAAGTCCAGTTTACTCGAGGACAACGAACCTTCTAACGATGCACGGCGGATTGCGCTTTTAATTGATTCGACAGGTAAAGTCTTAGGGTCTAACCGAGTTGATCGTTTTTCGGAAAGGGACGGTTTTGAAACCCCAGAACTTGCGCCGTGGAAAGAAATTTTAGTCACAACAGCCAGTGGGCGTTGTCGGGCGTTGGTGATTGGCTTAGAAGTGATTGCCGGTTGTCCAGCCATTTCTCAAGACCCTAAAGTCTCCAATGTGGTGCTTGGTGTGGTACAAAGCACCCAAAATTCAAGTCCGCCGGGCGATATTGCCGCCCAAATCAGTTCGGATTTTAGCAATGCCTTAGATACGCTTTCGCAGTCGTTTCTGGCTTTTTTTCTGGGCTTGGGGTTTTTGGGTTACGCGGTCAGTTTGCGTCTGACCCGTCCGCTCGAGCAATTACTCAAAGGGGTACAAGCCCTAGAAGGTGGTCAACTCGAGGCTCGGGTTCATATAGACGGCGAGGATGAAGTGGCGCGGTTATCGCAAACCTTTAATAAAATGGCAACGCGGCTCGAGGGTAATGTCTTGGCGCTTCGCCGTGAGAAACAAAATGTCGAAAGTGTTTTGGAAGCCAAAAAAGGTTTAACTGCCAATGCTTCGCATGAACTTCGTACCCCAATTGCGGTGCTGCGAGCGCGACTCGAGAGTGCCGAATTGCGCGGCGAAAGGATTGCCCCGCAAGCACTTTTAAGCGAAGTTCAACGTTTAGAACGTCTGGTTGAGGATTTATTTGCTTTGTCTCGAGCCGACCTTGAACAACTCGAGTTTCAACCCACGGTGGTGGCATTACCAGAATTGGTTTCGCAACTTTTTGAGAGTTTTGCACCTTTGGCAAAGGTCAGTAATTTAACCTTACTTAACGATGTCCCAGAAAGAATCTTGCCGATTCAAGCCGACCGCGAACGGCTCGAGCAGGTGCTACGCAATTTAATGGTCAACGCGATTCGTTATACCCCAGAATGGGGCATTGTGCGAATTGCTGCTCGAGCCAGAGTGGATTTTGTAGAACTCACCATCGAGGACACAGGCATGGGCATCGAAGCAGAAGATTTAGCGCGAATTTTTGAACCTTTTTACCGCTCCGACCCGGCTCGAGCCAGAGCCACTGGCGGGGCTGGACTTGGTTTAGCGGTGGTGCGTGAACTGATGCAGCGCATGAATGGGCAGGTGCGAGCCACCAGTGTTGTTGGGCAAGGCAGTACCTTTATTCTCGAGTTACCTGTGGCAAGGGAAGTCTTGGCTTAGGGTTTTGACCTAGGTCAAAGACTTTTTGCGGTACTCGAGGCAAACTACAGGTGTGAAAAATTCTTATGCCGTGATTACCGAACCGTGTATTGGCAATAAAGACGCTGCTTGTGTACAGGTTTGCCCTGTAGATTGCATTTACGAAGGGTCTGACCAGTTCTTTGTTCATCCTGACGAATGTACAGATTGTGGGGCATGTTCAATGGCATGTCCTACGGGGGCTGCAATGAATGTAAACGATGTGCCGCTCGAGTGGACAGACTCCATTGCCAAGGCAAGAGCGCATTTTGCTTTGTAAACTAAAGGCATGACACTCGAGCAAAAATTATTGGCGTTGCAAGGCACAACCGCTTTTCAAAAGGTGGTTACGGACACACTAATGCGTTTACTCGAGCGCAGTTCATGCCAAGTGTATCAGCCTACGCAGATGCTTTTTACCGAAGGTGAGACGGTTTCGCAAGTGCTTATTCTGGTGTCTGGGGTAGCTCGGACATTTTACCTGACCAAACAAGCCAGAGAATTCACGGTTGGTGTATTTCAAGCCAAAGCTGTGCTGGGTTTACAGAGTGTTTTTCAGAATAAACCAGTCTATACAGTTTCGGCGCAAATGCTACAAACGGGTCTGGTACTGCGTTTAGAAGCAGATTTACTCGAGCAGTGTGTGTTACAAGATGCGGCATTTGCCAATGCTTTATTGCGTTTTGTGGTTTCGCGCTCTGGGGCATTGTTGCGTCGGGTGGACGAAGTTTTTTTTGCGGATTTGAATGCTCGTCTTTCTCGGGTCTTGCTCGAGAATGCCGATGCCAACGGCTGGCTATTGCCGCCCAATCCACTTTTGGCGGCAGAACTTGGGACTGTACCAGAATTGGTTTCGCGTAAACTTGGTGAATTTTACCGTTTGGGTCTGATCCAAATTACAAAACGCCGAGTTTGGATTGTGGATTCTGTGGCACTGACCAACTTGCTCGAGGTGATTTCTTAACGTTATGCTTATCTATGTTTTCTTTGCCAGTTGCCCCAAACCTCGAGTTGCGACATTTTGAATTGCATCACACCGAAATGCTGTTTGACCTGATTGATAAAAGCCGAACCTATTTGCGGCGCTACCTTGGCTTTGCGGACTTAAGCACCTTAATAACTGCCGAAGATTTTATCCGTCGGTCTCGAGCCAAATTTGTTAAGGATGGTACTGGCGATTTTGGTGTTTGGCAGAGGGATAAGCTAGTTGGTGTGGTCAGTTTGTTTGAGTATTCCAAGAATAATCGTAAGTGCGAAATTGGCTATTGGATTGGGCAAGCCTTTGCTGGGCAGGGAATCATCACCAAAGCGGTCTCGAGTTTAGTAGATTATGCTTTTTCTGAACTGGGTTTGAACCGAATTCAACTCTGTTGTGCCACCGATAATGTTGCCAGCCGACGGATAGCCGAAAAACTCGGTTTTCAAAAAGAAGGTCTGGCTCGAGAAGATAGGCTTTTGCGGGGAAAAAGGGTGACGCATGAGGTTTGGTCTTTACTGACAACCGATTGGCAGACCAAAGCTGTGCGTTTTTCAAAGCCACTTGGCGATGGTCTCGAGTTGCGTTTACTCGAGTCTAAACACGCCAAGGCTGTTTTTGCAGTCGTGAACAGCAACCGCGCTCATTTACGGCAGTTTTTACCGTGGGTGGATGGCAATACCACCCAGACCCATTCTGAAGAATTTATTCAAAGTACACTCGAGCAATTTAAGGATTTTGATGGTGTAGTGGCTGGTATTTGGCAAGATAATCAATTGGCGGGTTTAATCGGAATGCACTTTATAGATTGGGAACACAAAGACACCGAATTTGGCTATTGGCTTGCTAAATCCCACACAGGCAAAGGTTTGGTCTCTCGAGCCGCCCGTGCTTTACTAGACTACATTTTTTTTGAGTTAAATCTGCACCGTGTTTCAATAGCCCATGCGCTTGAAAACACCGCTTCGCAAAAAGTAATCCAGCGCCTAGGCTTTAAGCCCGAATCCACGGCTCGAGATGCCGAGTGGTTGTACACCCGCTTTCATGATTGGCAGAAATACGGTTTGTTAAAACGCGAATGGCAAGGCTAATTCATCTCGAGCGCATGGCGTTTTAGGTCTGCTAATGCCACAAACTCGAGGGCTTTGATATTGGTGCTGCCCAGTCGCACAGGCGGTGCAACCCCAGCCTCGAGTGCTTCTTGCCAACGCAGGGCGCATAAGCACCAGCAGTCGCCGTGTTGCAGCCCATTAAATTGGTATTCGGGACGTGGAGTGCTTAAGTCGTTACCTCGAGATTTAGAGAACGCCAAGAATTTATCGGTCACTCGAGCGCAAATCACGTGTGAGCCTTGGTCGGTCTGGTCAGTGCGGCATAAGCCATCGCGGAAATAGCCAGTCAGTGGTTTGGTGCAGCAAGTCTCGAGTT